>DAIUEK010000205.1:0-3514 GCA_036845165.1 Vicinamibacterales bacterium
TCGTAGACGAGCGGGATGCCGGTGGGGATGTTGAGCTCGACGATCTCGCGGTCGCCCACGTTGTCGAGATACTTCACGAGCGCGCGCAGGCTGTTGCCGTGCGCGGCGACGAGGACGCGCTGGCCGCTCTTGACGGCGGGGGCGATCGCCTCGTGCCAATAGGGCAGGAAGCGCGCGACTGTGTCCTTGAGCGATTCGGAAAGCGGAAACTCCGTTTCGCTCAGGCCCGCGTAACGCGGATCCTTGCCGAGATACCGCTCGTCATCGCGGGTGAGCGGCGGCGGCGGGATGTCATAACTGCGGCGCCAGATCTTGACCTGGTCTTCACCGTGTATCGCGGCGGTCTCGGCCTTGTTCAGTCCCTGCAGCGCGCCGTAATGCCGTTCGTTCAGCCGCCAGTGCTTCGTGACGGGGATCCAGAGCTGATCCATTTCGTCGAGCGCGATGCCGAGCGTCTTGATCGCGCGCTTGAGCACCGACGTGAAGGCGATGTCGAAGGCGTATCCCCCCTCCTTCATCAGGCGTCCGGCGTCGTGCGCCTCGGCGCGCCCCTGCTCGGACAGGTCGACGTCCTTCCAGCCCGTAAAGCGGTTCTCCTGATTCCAGGTGCTCTGGCCGTGGCGGAGTAATACGACTTTGTACATTGGCGATTGGCGATTGCAGATTGGCGATTGGTTAGCTACGCAGCTGCTTGATGGCGCTTCGACCCGCGTAGCGGCCTCGAGACCCCAACTCCTCTTCGATGCGCAGCAACTGGTTGTACTTCGCGACGCGGTCGGTGCGGCTCGCGGAGCCGGTCTTGATCTGGCCGGCGCTCGTACCGACCGCGAGGTCCGCGATCGTCGTGTCTTCGGTCTCGCCCGATCGATGCGAAATTACGCAGGTGTAGCCGGCGTCGCGCGCCATCGCGAGCGCGTCGAGCGTTTCGGTGACCGTGCCGATCTGATTCAGCTTCACCAGCACCGAGTTGGCGATCTTCTCGCTGATGCCGCGCTTCAGGATTTCGGGATTCGTGACGAAGATGTCGTCGCCCACCAGCTGCACGCGGTCGCCCAGCGCGGCGGTGAGCGCCTTCCAGCCGTCCCAGTCTCCCTCGGCGAGGCCGTCCTCGATGGAGACGATCGGATACTGGCGCACCCAGTCTTCGTAGAGCGTCACCATCTCGTCGGCGGTCCGCGCCCGCTCGCCCGACTTCTTGAACTCGTAGTGGCGCGCACCTGCGTCCCACAGCTCGCTCGACGCGACGTCGATCGCGAGGGAGACGTCCGTGCCCGCGGTGTAGCCGGCCTGCGCGATCGCCTCGAGGATCACGTCGAGCGCCTCGCGGTTGGACGACAGGCTCGGCGCGAAGCCTCCTTCGTCCCCCACGCCGGTGGCGTGCCCCTTCTTCTTCAGGATGCCGCGGAGTGTGTGAAAAATCTCCGCGCCGGTCCGGAGCGCCTCGCGGAACGACGCCGCCCCGAGCGGCATGACCAGGAACTCCTGGAAATCGACGCTGCTGTCCGCGTGCGCGCCGCCGTTCAGGATGTTCATCATCGGGACCGGGAGGAGGCTCCCGGTGGCGTCGCCTCGCTTCTCGTACAGCCGCGCCAGGTGCGCGTAGAGGGGAAGGCCGGCCGCGAGGGCGCTCGCGCGGGCCACCGCCATCGAGACCCCCAGCAGCGCATTCGCGCCGAGCCGACCCTTGTTGGGCGTTCCGTCGAGGGCGATCATCGCCTCGTCGATCGCGCGCTGATCCGCGGCGTGGCCTGTCAGGGCCGACGCCAACTCGCCGTTCACGTTCGCGACGGCTTTCGTGACCCCCTTTCCCCCGTACCGGCGCGTGTCGCCATCGCGCAGCTCGAGCGCTTCGCGCACCCCGGTGGACGCGCCTGAGGGCACCGCCGCGCGCCCCATCACCCCGCCGTCCAGCGTGACGTCCACTTCGACCGTCGGATTCCCGCGCGAGTCGAGGATCTCCCGGCCGTGCACGTTCGTTATCCGCATCGAATCACCCAACACCAAATCACCAAATTACCAAATTACCCGATCAATAAATCACGCAATCCTCAGAGAGATCCTCCCTGATCGAACTCCGCTTCGACCTGCAGCGCCTCTTCCGGGATCGGCCCGAGGTACGGCTCGTCGTCCTTCGTGACGACCACGATCCTGCTGTCGGTGACGGTGTGCCGCTTGCGGTCCTCCGCCTCGTTGTACCCGATTTGCGCGCCCCGCGGGATGATGACGTCGCGGTCCACGATCGCGCGGCGGACGCGCGCGTGGCGCCCGACGCGCACGCCGGGCATCAGGATGCTGTCTTCGACGACGCAGAAGCTGTGCACCCGCACGTTGGGGCAGAGCACGCTCCCGCGGATGGTGCTGCCGGAAATGATGCAGCCCGCGGAGATCATCGAGTCGAGCGACCGCCCGCAGCGCTTGCCCTCGTCGGCGAACACGAACTTCGCCGGCGGCGCCTGCACCTGGTACGTGCGCAGCGGCCATTCCGGGTCGTACAGGTTGAACTCCGGGTTGACCCGGCACAGGTCCATGTTGGCCTCGTAGTACGCGTCGAGCGTGCCGATGTCGCGCCAGTACTTCGCGGCCTTCTTGTTCTCGTCGGTAAAGCGGTAGGCGTAGACCGGGACCTTCGAGATGAGCGACGGGATGATGTCCTTGCCGAAGTCGTGGCCCGTCGCGTTGTGCGCGTCCTCTTCGAGCGCGGGCTCCAGCACGTTCATGTCGAATATGTAGATTCCCATGGACGCGAGGTGCTGCCCCGGCGGCAGATCCTGCGGCTTCTCGAGGAAGCCCGTCAGCCGATCCTCGGCGTCCACCTGCATGATGCCGAACCGAGAGGCCTCCTCGGATGGCACCTCGATGACCGCCAGCGTCGCGCCGGCGCCGCGCTCGAGATGGAAACGCAGCATGCGCGCGTAATCCATCTTGTACACGTGGTCGCCCGACAGGACGATGAGATGGCGCGGGCCTTCGCGCTGGATGGAATAGAGGTTCTGGTACACCGCGTCGGCCGTGCCCTGGTACCAGTGCTCGCCCACGCGCATCTGTGGATGCAGGACCTCGATGAATTCTCCGAGCTCGTCCGCGACCACGCTCCAGCCGAATCGCAGGTGCCGCGTCAGCGACAGCGACTTGTATTGCAGGGCGATGAAGATCTTCCGGAGTCCCGAGTTCAGGCAATTGCTGAGCGTGAAGTCGATGATCCGGTAGGGCCCTCCGAAATAGACGGCCGGCTTGGCGCGCTCTTTCGTCAGCGGATACAGCCGCTCGCCGACGCCTCCGGCCAGCACCATGACCACCACATCATCCAGCATTTTTCAGTTTGCGAATGCCTCCGGCATTCGCGGCTCGCCGGGGGCCCCGTGCGCCCCAGCTCGCCCGGATCGTCGTGTGCACGCCTCCGGCATTCGCGGCTCGCCAGGGGCCCCTTGCGCCCCGGCTCGCCCGGATCGTCGTGTGCACGCCTCCGGCATTCGCGGCTCGCCGGGGGCCCCGTGCGCCCCAGCTCGCCCGGATC
>DAIUEK010000205.1:3614-4588 GCA_036845165.1 Vicinamibacterales bacterium
GTGCGAACAGACGTACGCGGTCCACCATCCTCACTGTCATCGTTTCAGAACGACGCGGGCCGGGGCGCCGTCGGCGCCCGCCACCCGAAGGGGCAGGCAGTACATCTCGTACCGCCCCGCATCCGCGTCGGAGAGATTGAGACCCTCGATGATGATCACACTGTTGCCCAGAAGCATGTGATGTGCCGGGGCTCCGGGCTTATGGAACTGCTCGACCGAGAGGTAATCCACGCCGACGACCTTGACCCCCTGGTCCACCAGGAACTTGGCGCCCCCTTCCGTCAGATACGTGTAGTCCTGGTGAAAGCCATCCGACACGTTCCAGAGCGCCGAGTTCGGGGTGCGCAGCAGGACCCGCAGGTCTTCGCGGAGGCCCGCGGCCGCGAGGTGCGCCTCCGTGATCCCCCCGCGGTGCGGCAGGTCGATCACGCGCACGCGGCCGATCAGGAGCTCCAGCGCCAGCGAATCCACCCCTGGACGGTCGTCAAAAAAATGACGTGGGGCGTCCACATGGGTGCCCGTGTGCGTGCCCATGACCAGCCGGGAATTGTTGGAAGAATCTCCCGCGGCGATGCGTTTGACGGGCGTCACCTCGAATTCGGGGTTGCCCGGATAGGTGGCCAGGCCCGGCGCCAGGAGGACACTCACATCGACGAAGCGCGGGGCGCGCGGCATAGTCGGGGGATCTTATCACCGGGCCCCCACGGCTTTGACTCCCACTTGCTACGGGCTTATGATCGATGAGTAAAGGAGTCTTTGATGCCGTTATCGCCCTCGGGGTCAGGGTTTACCCGCGCGTTCGCCGCCGCAGTCCTCTCCATGACTTGCGGAACGCTCGTGCTGTCCGCGCAGAAGCCGGCGCCGAAGTCCGATCCGAAGCCGGATCCGGCGGCCCAGGCCCAGGCGATGGCGCAGCAACAGGAAATCCAGGCCCTCGTGCGGACCGCCGATGCCGCCATGTCGGGCCAGCAGGC
>DAIUEK010000206.1:0-4545 GCA_036845165.1 Vicinamibacterales bacterium
CGATCTTGCCCTTGCCTTCGTCGCCCCACTGCGCGCCCAGCACCGCTATGTTCATAGATATCAATCCCGCAGTATTCTAGTTCACCCGCCTTCGCCGCGTCGCGGCTTCGGCGAGGCTTTGGCATTTGACGTCTCCCTTGATAACACTTGACGGCGACACGCTGACACTCGACGACCTCGCGGCGATTGCGGACGAGTACGCGCCCGTGGCGCTCCACCCGCGCGCGGCCGCGGCCGTGGACGCGTCGCGCGCGGTTGTCGATCGGTACGCGGCCAGCGACACGCCGGTCTACGGCATCAACACCGGCTTCGGCTCGCTCGCGGAGGTGAAGATCCCGAAGCCGGCGCTCGGCGACCTCCAGCGGAACCTGCTCCGCAGCCACGCGGCGGGTGTCGGCGATCCGCTGCCGGCGCGGGCTGTCCGCGCGATGATGGCGCTGCGCGCGAACGTGCTGGCAAAAGGCTTCTCCGGCATCCGGCGCTCGACGCTCGACCGCCTGGTCGACGCGCTGAACGCGCGCGTGCACCCGATCGTGCCGAGCCGGGGCTCGGTCGGCGCGAGCGGTGATCTGGCGCCGCTGGCCCACCTCTCGCTCGTGCTCATCGGCGAAGGGTTCGCGACGGTCGGCGACGACCCGGCCGTCCTCGACGGACGGACGGCGCTCGGGCGCGCAGGCCTCGCGCCCGTGGTGCTCGGCCCGAAGGAAGGGCTCGCGCTCATCAACGGCACGCAGGCGTCGGCGGCCGTGGCCACGCTGGCGCTCCTGGGCGCCGAGCGCCTCGCGCGCGCCGCCGACATCGCCGCGGCGCTGTCGATCGACGGCCTGCGCGGGTCGTATCACCCCTTCGAGGCGCGGCTGCACGACGCGCGTCCGCATCCCGGACAGCGGACATCCGCCGACAACCTCCTGCGCCTGCTGCAGCAGAGCTCGATTAACCGCTCCCACGAGAACTGCGGGCGCGTGCAGGACGCGTATTCGATGCGGTGCGCGCCCCAGGTGCACGGCGCCGCGCGCGACGCCTTCACCCACGCGCGCGCGACGATCGCGATCGAGGCCAATGCCGCGACGGATAACCCGATGGTGTTCGCCGAGTCCGGCGACATCGTGTCCGGCGGCAACTTTCACGGCGCGCCGGTGGCGATCGCCGCCGATCTGCTCGTCCTGGGACTGCTCCAGCTCGTCACGATCTCGGAGCGGCGGTCGGATCGCCTCGTGAATCCGGCGCTGAGCGGGCTCGCGCCCTTTCTGACACGCGACAGCGGGCTCCACTCGGGCTACATGATGGCCCAGGTGACGGCGGCCGCCCTGACCTCCGAGCTCAAGACGCTCGCGCACCCTGCCAGCGTTGACACCATCCCGACGTCCGCCAACCGTGAGGACCACGTCAGCATGAGCATGGCGGCCTCACTGAAGGCCGAACGCGCGCTGCATCTCGCCACGCGCGTCATCGCGATCGAAGTCCTGCTCGCGTGCCAGGCGCTCGACCTGCTCGCGCCGCTCACCACCTCGTCCGCGCTCGCGCCGGTACACGCGCGCGTGCGATCTGATGTGCCGACGCTCATCGACGACCGTCCGCCGTCACCCGACATCGAGTCGATTTCACAATTGATCACGCGCGGATCGCTGGAACGCGCCTGCGCCATAGAAGTCAAGTAAAGTTTTTTTCACAATCAAATTGACAACGCGCGCGTACGTTTCTAGATTGCTACTTCTTCCGCGTCACGGCTGCGACGTGACGCGGAACTGCCTCGATCAGTAAATGAGTACCCTAAGCCGCCACGTCAGCGCGCCGCGCGGCGCCACGATCTCCTGCAAAGGATGGCCGCAGGAAGCCGCCCTGCGGATGCTGATGAACAACCTGGACCCGGCGGTGGCGGAGCGTCCGGATGAATTGATCGTGTACGGCGGCTCCGGCCGCGCCGCGCGGTCGTGGCCCGCGTTCGACGCGATCGTCGACACGCTGCGCCGCCTGGATCACGACGAGACCCTCCTGATTCAATCCGGCAAGCCCGTCGCGGTCTTCCGCACGCACCCCTGGGCCCCCCGCGTCATCATCGCCAACTCGCTCCTGGTGCCCGCATGGGCCACCTGGGACGTGTTCCGGGACCTCGAGGACAAGGGCCTGACGATGTACGGCCAGATGACGGCCGGCAGCTGGATCTATATCGGGACGCAGGGCATCCTTCAGGGCACCTACGAGACGCTGGCGGAGCTCGCGCGCCGTCATTTCGGCGGGACCCTGAGCGGACGCCTGGTGGTGACCGCCGGCCTGGGAGGCATGGGCGGCGCCCAGCCGCTCGCCGTCACCATGAACGAGGGGATCGCCCTCGTCGTCGAGGTCGATCCGGCCCGGATTGCGCGGCGCCTGGCGACCCGCTATGTGGACGAGCACGTCACCGCGCTCGACCACGCGCTGGCGCGCATCGCGCAGTGCCGGCAGGCCGGGCAGGCGCGGTCCTTCGCGCTCGAGGGGAACGCGGCGGACGTCCTTCCCGAGCTCGCGCGGCGGGGCATCGTCCCCGACGTCCTCACGGATCAGACCTCCGCCCACGACGCGCTGAACGGCTACGTGCCGAGCGGCCTGCCGCTGGCCGACGCGGAGGCGCTGCGCCGGTCACGTCCCGCGGAGTACGAGCAGCGCTCGATGACCGCGATGGCCGCGCACGTGCGCGCGATGCTCGACCTGCAGGCGCGCGGCGCCATCACGTTCGACTACGGCAACAACATCCGCGCGCAGGCCGAGAAGGCGGGCGTCGCCGACGCCTTCCGGATTCCGGGGTTCGTCCCCGAGTACATCCGCCCGCTGTTCTGCCGCGGCAAGGGGCCGTTCCGCTGGGCCGCGCTCTCCGGCGATCCGGCGGACATCGCCGCCACCGACCGGCTCGCCCTCGAGATGTTCGCGCACGACGCGCCGCTCTGCCGGTGGATCCGCCTCGCGCAGGAGCGCGTCGCCTTCCAGGGGCTCCCCGCGCGCATCTTCTGGCTCGGCTACGGCGAGCGCGCGCGCTTCGGGCTCGCGATCAACGATCTCGTTCGCCGCGGCGTCGTCACGGCGCCGATCGTCATCGGCCGCGACCATCTCGATGCCGGCTCCGTCGCCTCGCCCAACCGGGAGACGGAAGGCATGCGCGACGGCAGCGACGCGATTGCCGACTGGCCGGTGCTCAACGCGTTGCTCAACACCGCGTCGGGCGCGACGTGGGTGTCGGTCCATCACGGCGGCGGCGTCGGCATCGGCTATTCGCTGCACGCCGGCATGGTGATCGTCGCCGACGGCACGCGCGACGCGGACGAGAAGCTGCAGCGTGTCCTCACCTGCGATCCGGGGAGCGGCGTCGTCCGTCACGCGGACGCGGGCTACCCCGACGCGATTGCCACAGCGCGAGAGAGCGGAATCGACATGCCGATGCTGGGAACAGGCCGATGATGATCCCCGAGCGCCCCACGCTCGAGCGGCGCGTGCTCGCGGCCCTCGATGGATCCTCCGGATCGGGTCCGCGGATCCCCGTCATCCTCGGCGGATGCGGCAGCGGCCGCACGTCGCTGCTGCTCCGGCTCCGCGATCTGATCGGCCGCAACCAGGCCCAGTACGTGGACGTCGAGCGCATCGCGACGACCCCCGAGCGGTTTCTGACGGCGCTTCGCGACGCCTCGCCGTTTCCGGCGCATCCGTACGGCCAGGGGCCCGGCGCGGCGCCCGGCGCCCGCGAGGCGTTCGACGCGGCGCTGGCGTGTCTCGACACCGCACGCGCGCCCGGCACCATGCCGGCGACGTTTCTGCTCGACGAGTTCCTCGAGCTGCGGACGTTCGAAAGCTTCCCGGGCCTGCGCAGCGTGTTGCGCGATCTGATCGGCGCGCTCGCGTCGAGCGGCAACCGCTTCGTGCTGACGAGCCGGTACGCGTCGCGCGCGCTCCGGCTGCTGCGCGACGCGCCGTCGCAGTTCGAGATCATTCACGTCGCGCCCCTGAGCGCCGCCGAGATCCGCGCCACGCTGCCGGGCGCCCACGGCGACGATCACGTCCGCGGGATCGACGACCCGGAGGACGAAGTCGAACGGCAGCGCGACGAGCTCGCGCGGCTGGTCCAGGCGCTCTCGGACGGCCGCCCGTCCTACGCGCGCGCGATCGCGGAGACCGCCGCCGTCATGTCTCCGCGCGGGGGCGCGGATCCCGTCAGCGCGCTCGCCGCGCTGCTGTCACCCGGCGGACAGCTCGCGCAGAGCTGCGGCTTCTGCTACGAGCTGCGCCTGCACCGCGCGCGCGGATACGGCGCGCTCAAAGCCATCCTCGACGTGCTCGCGCAGGAAGAACCGTTGACGCTGACGGAGATCGCGCAGCGGCTGCGGCGGACGCCGGGCTCGACGAAGGACTATCTGTCCTGGCTCGAGGACGTCGACCTGATCGTGTCGCGCCAGAAACGTTACAGCTTCGCGGACCCGATGCTGCGGCTCTGGGTCCGTCTGCACTGCCGCGCGGTCCCGCCGGGCGACGACGACGTCGCGCGCGAGCTGCACGCGTACGTGCAGTCGCGCCTGCCGCACG
>DAIUEK010000207.1:0-4532 GCA_036845165.1 Vicinamibacterales bacterium
CGGATGGTCCCGTCATCATCGCCACGGGTCCGCTCACCTCCGACGCGCTGTCCGCTGAGATCGCGGCGCTGGTCGGCGCGCAGCATCTGTATTTCTACGACGCCATCAGCCCCATCGTCTCTGCCGAGACCATCGATCGCTCGAAGGTCTTCCGCGCGTCGCGCTGGGGAAGAGACATCAGGACGCCGGAGAGCCGTAGGCCGGGTCTTTCAGACCCGGCGATCGCCGGCGCGCCGGCCTGCGGCGTTGACGACGGCGAGGGTGACTACCTGAACTGTCCATTCACGAAACAGGAATACGAAGTCTTCTACGACGCGCTGATGGCGGCCGAGAAGGCGCCGCTGCACGAGTTCGACAAGGCGACCTTCTTCGAGGGCTGCCTGCCGATCGAAGTGATGGCGTCGCGCGGGGTGGACACGCTGCGATTCGGGCCGATGAAGCCGGTGGGCCTGCCCGATCCGCGTACCGGCCGCGATGCCTACGCGATCGTCCAGCTGCGGCAGGACAACATCGCGGGCGACCACTTCAGCCTCGTGGGCTTCCAGACGCAGATGAAGTGGGGAGAGCAGGCGCGCGTGCTCCGCCTCATCCCGGGGCTCGAAAACGCGGAGTTCGTCCGCTTCGGCATGATCCACCGCAACACCTACGTCAATTCCCCGACGGTCCTCCACGAGACCTGGCAGACGCGGATGCGTCCTGACTTGTTTTTCGCGGGACAGATGTCCGGTGTGGAGGGCTACGTCGAATCCGCCGCCTCAGGACTCGTCGCCGGCCGCAACGCCGCCGCGCTCTTCCTGAGTGAGGAGCCCTCGTCGCCGCCGCGGACGACGGCGCTCGGCGCGCTGGCCTATTACGCGTCGCACGCGGATCCGAAACACTACGTGCCGTCGAACATCTCCTTCGGCCTGATCCCGCCGCTCGAGAAGGCGCCCCGCGGCAGGAAGGATCGCAACAACGCCATCTCGGAACGGGCCCTGAAGGACCTGGACAATTGGTCAGAGCGCACCTCAAAGCCTTTCTCGAACATCTCGGGCTGAACGAGAACGCCTCGGCGCACACCGTGCGCGCCTACGAGAGCGATCTCTCGCAATACCTGACGTTTCTCGCCTCGCACGTGAACCGCCGCCAGTCGGAGCTGACGCCCGCGGATCTCGATCACCTCGGCGCGCGTGCGTTCATCGGCGACCTGAACCGCCGCGGCAATTCCAAGGCGTCCGCGGCGCGGAAGCTGTCCGCGATCCGCGCCTTCGGCCGGTACCTCCGCCGGGAAGGGATCATTGAAGGGGATCCGGCCGCGCTGGTCGGCACGCCCAGGCGCGAGCAGCGCATCCCCGCGCACCTGGCGGTCGACGAGATGTCGAGGCTGCTGGACCAGCCCGACACCTCCAACCCGCTGGGACGCCGCGACAAGGCCATTCTCGAGCTGTTCTACGCCTCGGGCCTGCGCCTGAGTGAGCTGGTCGGGCTGAATCTGGACGACGTGAACCTGTCGGGACGCGTGGTGCGGGTCCTGGGGAAGGGAAGGAAAGAGCGGATCGTCCCGTTCAACCGGACAGCCGCGGCGTCACTTCGCGCCTGGCTCACGGACCGTGAGTCGCTTCGCGCCGACCAGGGACCGGGGACGCGTGACCGAGGGACGCGTGACCGAGGGACCCGCGACCGAGGGACCAAGGGACCAGGGACTCGAAAGCGGGAGCCCTTGTTTCTAAACTACAAAGGCGGCCGGCTTTCGACCAGAAGCGTGGACAAGCTGGTCAGACGCTACGTCGCGGCCTGCAGCACCCGCGACGGCATCAGCCCGCACGCGCTCCGCCACTCCTTCGCGACGCACCTGCTGGAGGCCGGCGCCGACTTGCGCGCGATCCAGGAGCTGCTCGGCCACGCGCGCCTGAGCACCACGCAGCGCTACACCCACGTCAACGCCGCGCAGCTGATCGAGACCTACCGGAAAGCTCACCCCAAGGCCTGATACGTGTCACGTACGATCTCTCGCAGAGCGCGCGGAAAAGCAGAGGGCGCCAGAAACCAGAAATCATCCGGTTTGGAATCTGCGCTCTCTGCTCCTCTGCGACCTCTGCGTGAGATCGTCCGTGACAAGCACCCGCGACGTGTCTACGCGACGTCGACCATCCTGCGGCCGCGCGGGTACTCGATCGCCAGCGTCTTGATCTTGTAGTTCATCACCCGCGGGCTGATGCTGAGCAGTTCCGCGGCGTCCTTCTGGACCCAGTTCGACATCTTCAACGCCTCGATCAGCGCCTGGCGCTCGATCTCCTCGAGCGCGATGCCCGTCGGGGGGATCTTGACGACGGGGCTGCCGTCGCTGGACGGCGCGGATGTCGACAGCTCGCCGAGCCGCAGGTCGATGCTCGTGACCTGCGAGCCGTCAGACAGCAGCACCGCGCGCTCGATCGAGTTCTCCAGTTCGCGGATGTTGCCCGGCCAGTTGTAGCGCATCAGCAGCTTCAGCGCGTCGGGCGACAGCCCGTCGACCCGCTTCTTCAGCTCGCCGGCGAAGCGGCGCAGGAAGAACATCGCCAGCTGCGCCACGTCGTCTTTTCGCTCGCGTAGCGGCGGCATCTCGATCGACACGACGTTCAGGCGGTAGTACAGGTCCTCGCGAAACTGCCCGTTGGCGACCATCTGCGGGAGACTTCGATTCGTCGCCGCGATCACGCGGACGTCCGTGCGCAGCGTCCGCGTGCCGCCGAGGCGCTCGAACTCGTGCTCCTGCAGGACGCGCAGGATCTTCGCCTGCGTGTTGGCGCTCATGTCGCCGATTTCGTCCAGGAACAGCGTGCCGCCGTCCGCCTGCTCGAAGCGGCCGACGCGCTGCTTGTCGGCGCCCGTGAACGCCCCCTTCTCGTGTCCGAAGAGCTCCGATTCCAGCAGGTTCTCCTGCAGCGCCGCGCAGTTGACCTTCACGAAGTTGCGCGTCGCGCGCAGCGAGTTGTGATGGATGGCGCCGGCGATCAGCTCCTTGCCGGTGCCCGTCTCCCCGCGGATGAGACACGTGGTGTTGCTCTTCGCGACCTTCTTGACGATCGTGAGGACCGACTGCAGCGCGCCGCTCGCGCCGATGATGCGGTCGAAGTCGTAGATGTCCTGCTGCGTGTGGCGCAGGTACTCGATCTCGTGCTTGAGGCGGCGGTGTTCGAGGGCCTTCTCGACCTTGACCTCCATCTCCTCGATCTCGAACGGCTTCTGCACGTAGTCGAAGGCGCCGATCTTCATCGCCTCGACCGCCGTGTGGACCGACCCGAACGCCGTCATCAGGATGACCGCGCTCGTCGGGTGCAGCGCCTTGGCGGTGCGCAGCACGTCCATGCCGTCGCTGCCGCCCATCTTGAGGTCGCTGACCACCACGTCGTACTGCCCCTCGTGGAGCTTCTCGATCGCGACGTTGCCGTTGGGCGCCTCGTCCACGTCGTGCTTGGCGTCCGACAACGCGCGGACGATGCCGCGCCGGAGCGAATCGTGGTCATCTGCAACGAGAATCCGTCCCATAACACCCTCTCTACTGCAAACTGCGAACTGCGAACTATCCAAAGAGCTGCTGCTGGCTTCTCACCGGAAGGGTGACGCGGAAAATCGTGCCGCCGCCGGGCCGCTCGCCGACGTCGATGCGCCCGTCGTGCGCGTCGACGATCTTCCGGACGATGGCGAGACCCAGCCCGGAGCCCTGGGGCTTCGTCGTGAAGAACGGGCTGAAGATCCGGTCCACGACTTCCGGCGAGATGCCGGGACCGTTGTCGGAGATCGTGATGAGGATCGTCGGGCCGCTCGCGTGATCCGCGTCGTCCTCGCCATCGATGGCGGTCGCGGCGATCTCCACCGTGCCGGAGCCGTTCATCGCCTCGAACGCGTTCGTCAGCAGGTTCGTGAAAATCTGGCGGAGCTGGTGCGGGTCCCCCTGGATGGGGCGCAGCGCCTCCGGTATGTCGACGCGCACGTCCACGTCGCGCTTCAGCGCCGAGTGGCTCTCCGCCATCGTCATGGCGTCGCGGATGACGTCGGGGACCGCGATGTCTTCAACCTGCAGGCGGAGCGGCCGCACGAAGGCGAGCACCTCCTGCACGATCACGTTCGCCATCTTCGCTTCCTTGATGATGTCGGCGAGGATGTTCTGCGCGTCCGGCGACTCGGGCAGCTGTCGCTTGAGGATACCCGCCATCACCTCGATGCCGGCGAGCGGGTTCTTGACTTCGTGCGCGATCGCCGCCGCCATCTCGCCGAGCGCGGCCAGCCGGTCGCGCAGGCGCTCGCGCTCCTCGAGCTGCTCGACGCGCGTGAGGTCCTTGAAGAAGAGCGTCGCGCCGATGTCGCGGGCGCGCGAGTCCTTCACGAGCGAGAGCGTGTAGCCGATGACCTTGCCCGTGTGCTTCAGCCGCAGCTCGGCGCGGTTGGGCAGATGCGAGATCTCGAACGCGCCGGCCACGATGCGCGACACGTCCGGGACGTCCTTCAGGACGTCGCTGAAGTGACGGCCGATGTCCTTCACGCGCGGCTTCAGGCCCAGCACGCGGTACGCG
>DAIUEK010000208.1:0-4531 GCA_036845165.1 Vicinamibacterales bacterium
CGTCGAAAACGTCGGCGTCCGCACCGGCCTGCCGTTCGCGGCCAACCGGAGGTCGATGACCAGCCGCGAGCGCATGCATACCGCGATGCACCCGGACGAGGGACGGCCCGATCGTGTCCCCGTCATGTGCCAGCTCGCGCTGGGGCACTACTTCCGCCACGCGGGCCTCGACCCTATTGACGTGTGGCACGACAGCGCCGCGTTCGCCGAGGCGCTGCTGCGGCTGCAGCGCGCGTATCGATTCGACGGAATCCTCGTGAACCTTCCCGGCCGCCGCGGCGACTGGCGCCGGTTCATCCGCTCGATCGAGGACCGCGGCACGCGCCGCATCATCCATTGGCCGAACGGCCGCTCCACGGTCGCGTGGCCGGATGAAAACCCTCGCGTCATCTGCGACGCGACGGGCCGCGGGTTCGCGCCGGCGCCGGCGGACGTGGATCCCGACACGCTGTTCTATGTCGAGCCGCACGACCTGGCCGGCCTCACATATCCGACGACCTGGGGCTTCGATTCGGATCCTGCGGAACCCGGCGCCGAGTTCTTTCCACCGTGGCACTGGGACACGCTGAAGGCGGTGCGCGCGGCCGCGCCGGACGTGTCGGTGCACGGCGAGGTGTTCTCTCCCTTCTCGCAGTGGATCGAGCTGGTCGGGTGCGCGGCCGGCATGCTGGCGATCGTGGACGACCGCGACAAGGTGCACGCGTGTCTGGCGCGGCTGACGGAGGGCGCAATCGCGCTGGCGCTCGGACATCTCGCGGCGGACGCGGACGCGGTGCTCATCTCGTCCGCCTATGCGGGCGCCGGCCTGATCTCGCGCGAGCACTACCGGCAGTTCGTGCTGCCATACGAGCGCGCGCTGATCGATGCCGTCAAGGCATCCTATCCGGACCGCGCCGTCTACACGCACACGTGCGGCGCGATTGGCGACCGCCTCGAGCTGATGGTGGACACGGGCACGGACGGCATCGACACGCTCGACCCGCCGCCGCTCGGCACCGTCGATCTCGCCGATGCGAGAGCGCGCCTCGGCCCGCGGATCTTCATCAAGGGCAACGTCGATCCCGTGAACACCCTGCTGCGCGGATCGCCGGAGGACTGCTCCCGTGACGCCCGGGAACGGATCCGCATCGCCGGCGCGGACGGCGGCTACGTGTTGAGCAGCGCGTGCTCGGTGTCCCCGCGCACCCCGCGCGCGAACGTCGAGGCGCTGGTCCGCGCGGCCGTGGAGGCCGCGTGATCGCGCTCGAACTGCTCGACGCCGACCTCGTCGCGCGTCTTATCGCGGACGGACCCAGGGGTGTTACTCTTCTACAAGGCTGAAGCGCCCAAGCGTTGGACCTGTGCGGTCGTTAAAACGAACCAACGACGAGGCGTTCCTGGTTACAGCCTACCCGACCGACGCGATCAAGGAAGGCGTCCGAATATGGCCGAAGTGAAGGTCTTCTACGACAGGGACGGCAAAACGCTCACGGTCTGGTTCACCGACCGGTCGCAGGAGTACGTCTGCGAGGAAACGGGCGACGAAGTCGTGCTGATGAAAGACCGCGCTGGGCGCGTCATCGGGTTTGAAAAGCTCAACTTCTCGGTCCCCGACTCGGACTCGCTGCGTGTGGCGCTCGAGACCGCGCCAGCTTGAATAGCACTCGAACGCTTCGCGGGATCCCTTTGCAAGAATTTGCAAGCCGTTCGGCGATGGACGGTTTGCACCAGCTTCAATCGGCATCAATGAAGGACGGCCGACCCCGATTTCCCGGGCCGGCTGCGATCGGCGTGCACTGGTTCCAGCTTGAGGGGTTGGCGGTAGCAATACCGTACGCGTTTGGCATACAGCGGTCCACCGCACGTCGATGACCAACCGCGAACGCATGGAGGTCGCGTGATCGCGCTCGATCTGCTCGACGCCGACCTCGTCGCGCGTCTCATCGCGGATGCGCGGGACGTGCTCGGCCGCGTCGGTGTTGAAGTACACAGCCCCGACGCGCTCGCCTTGCTCGGCGATCATGGCGCGCGCGTGGACATGCCGCGACGCCGGGCGTTTCTGCCCGACGCGTTGATCGATCGCGCGCTCGCGACGGTTCCGCGCTCGGTCCCGCTGTACGACTCGACCGGGCAGCAGACGCACGAGATCGGGGATCCGCATGTGTCCTTCACGCCCGGATCGTCGGCGCTGCGCGTGCTCGATCCGCAGACGGGCGAGATGCGGCCGCCGACAACCGCGGATTACGTTCGATACGTGAAGGTCGTGAGCGGGCTGTCCCACATCGCCGCGCAGAGCACCGCGTTCATTCCGGCCGACGTGGACGCGCGCATCTCGGACAGCTACCGCCTGTATCTCAGCCTCTCGTACGGTGAGAAGCCGGTGGTCACCGGCGCATTCTCGGTCGAGGGGCTCGCGGTCATGCGCGATCTGCAGCTGGCCGTCCGCGGCACGGGCGCGGCGCTGCGCGAACGGCCGCTGGCGATCTTCTCGTGCTGCCCCACGTCGCCGCTGCAATGGAGCGCGACCGGCTGCCACACGATCGTGGAGTGCGCGCGCGCCGGCGTGCCGATCGAGATCGTCCCCATGCCGCTCGCGGGACTCACCGCGCCGGTCACGCTGACGGGCGCGATCACGCAGCACGCCGCCGAAGCGCTCAGCGGCATCGTCCTGCACCAGCTCGCGGTGCCGGGCGCGCCGGTCCTCTACGGCGGATCGACGGCGATTTTCGACGTCCGGCATGAATCGACGCCCATGGGGGCGGTCGAAACGATGCTGCTCGCGTGCGCCTGCGCCCGGCTCGGGCGTCACCTCGGCGTGCCGACGCAGGCCTACATCGCGCTGAGCGACGCGAAGACGTTCGATGCGCAGGCAGGCGCCGAGACGGCGATGGGTGCCGTACTGGCCGCGCTCAGCGGGATCAACCACATCTCGGGCCCGGGCATGCTCGATTTCGAGAACGGCTTCAGCCTCGAGAAGCTCGTGCTCGACAACGAGCTGTGCGGGATGGCGCTGCGCGTCCGCGAGGGCATCGTCCAGCGCGACCGCGGGTCGATCCTGCCGCTCATGGCCGAGCTGCTGCAGGAGCGTCACCTGCTCATCGCCGATCACACGCGCCAGTTCCTGCGCCAGGAGATTCGCTGGCCATCGGCGGTGATCGATCGGACGACGGACGCGCGCTGGACCCAGGACGGCAGGCCGTCGATCGGCGCGCGCGCCGCCGCTGAAGCGAGCGCCCTCCAGTCCCGGTACGTGCCGCCGCGCATGCCGTCCGAAGTGCAGCGTGATCTGACCGATCGCATGCTGGCCGAGGCGCGCCGGTTCGGCGCGGAGCGGCTTCCGGAGTGTCCATGCGCCGGGTAATCCATGTCACCTCCGACGGCGTGCGGCCGGACGGCGACGGCGTGCTGCGCCGCCAGGGCATTCCCGCGCCCGCCGCCGTGTCCGCGCAGGTGGCCGCGCTGCTGGACGCCGCGCAGGCCGCGTTCGACGCACATGCCCGTCCGGTCGCGATCCTCGAGGACGTCTCGTACGCGGAGTTCGCCGACGTGTACGGAGCGGACGAGGTGAGCGAACCGCGCACACCGCTCGGTGACGTGGCTCCCCGGGCGCACGCGCTCGCGCTGTTCGCCGGCACGTTGGGCGCTGCGGTGGATGTCGAGATCCGCCGTCTGTTCGCCGCCGGCGACGCGGCGCTCGGCTGCATGCTCGACGCCGTCGCCGGCGCCGCCGCGGAGCGGCTGGCGGACGCCGCCGCACAACGGTTCCTCGAGTCGCTGGCGCCCCATCACGCACAGCGGCTGTACGTGCTGCCGTACAGCCCCGGGTACTGCGGCTGGCACGTCCGTGGCCAATCGGCCCTCTTCGCGAAGCTGCATCCCGGCGCCATCGGCATTCACCTGACCGACAGGTGCGTGATGCAGCCGGTGAAGTCCGTGTCGGGTGTGCTCGTCGCGGCGCCGCGCGAGGAACATCGATTCCGTCCGGACTACCCGTTCTGCGATCAGTGCGGCACACGGAATTGCCTGCCGCGCATGCGTTCCGTGCGCTGAGGTCACGTGAGGGAAATCTTATCGACGCTGTCCACCGAGATCCAGAACGGCAACGATGCCGCCGTCCGCGAATCGACGCGCGCCGCGATCGATGCCGGCATCGCTCCCGCGGAGATTCTCGATCAGGCGCTCCTGCCGGCGATGGCGGTGGTCGGGGATCGCTTCCGCGTCCACGAGATCTTTCTGCCGGACGTGCTCCTGGCCGCGCGCGCGATGCACGCCGCGATGGCGCTGCTCAAACCGCTGCTCGTGCGCGACGACGTGCCGCCCTCCGGCAGGGTGGTGGTCGGGACCGTCGTCGGGGACGTCCACGACATCGGCAAGAATCTCGTCGCCACGCTGCTGCAGGGAGCCGGCTTCGAGGTGATTGACCTCGGGACGGACGTCTCTCCGGACCGGTTTGTGGACGCGGCGGTCGACGCCGGCGCCCCCGTCATCGGCATGTCGGCGCTGCTGACGACCACGATGATCGGCATGCGGGACGTGGTGGACCTGGTGCGCG
>DAIUEK010000209.1:0-4524 GCA_036845165.1 Vicinamibacterales bacterium
CTGCTCGACTTCTTCGAGGACGTCACCGCCGACCCGTCCGCGAAGCACGCGCAGTTTCTCGCCTACGACGACGGGTATCGCACGTGGACGTGGACATACGGCGACCTCACGGCCGCCGCGCGCGGGTTCGCCGAGCGCCTGCGTCACGAGCACATCACGGCCGGCCAGGCGATCGCGATCTGGAGCGAAAACCGTCCCGAATGGATCGCGGCGCTGTGGGGCGCGCTGCTCGAAGGGGTCGTCGTCGTCCCGATCGACTACCGGGCGTCGGCCGAGTTCCTGCTCAAGGTCGCCGGGATCGTGGATGCGAAGGCGATCCTGATTGGCGACGCGGTGGACGCCTCGGCCTTGGGGACCGCTCGGCCGACCTGGAATCTGCCCGAGATTTTCCGCAACAAGCCCGAAGCCTCAAGCGATCCCGACACGCGCCTCGCGCCTCGCGCCTCGAACCCCGAGCCCACAACCACCGCCGAGATCATCTTCACGTCCGGCGCGACCGCGGAGCCCAAAGGGGTCGTCCTCACGCACAAGAACATCCTCGCGAACATCGTCCCGATCGAGCGCGAGATGGCCAAGTACCGGAAATATGCGCGGCCGTTCCGCCCGATCCGGTTCCTCAACCTGCTGCCGCTCAGCCACATGTTCGGGCAGGCCATGGCGACGTTCGTCCCGCCGATGCTGCCGGGCCTGGTGGTGTTCACCCGCAGCTACGCCCCCGACGACATCGTCCGGCAGATCCGCGAGCGGCGGATCTCGGTGCTGGTGTGCGTGCCGAAGATCCTCGAGGTGCTGCGGGACTACATCATCCGCGTCGCGCCCGAAGCGGCGGAGCCTCCGCCCGCCGGCATGCACTGGGCCAGGCGGTGGTGGCACTACCGGCGCGTCCACAGGATGTTCGGCTTCAAGTTCTGGTCGATGGTGGTCGGCGCGGCGCCGCTCGATCCGGACGTCGAAGCGTTCTGGGGCGGGCTCGGGTTTCTCGTGGTCCAGGGATACGGGCTGACGGAAACCGCGCCGATCGTGACGCTGAACCATCCGTTTCATGCGAAGCGCGGCGCGGTCGGGAAGCCGATCGCCGGCGTCGAGATCAAAATCGCCGAGGACGGCGAGATCCTCGTCCGCGGCGACAACGTCACGACCGGTTATTACAACGCGCCGGAAGAAACGCGCGCGGCGTTCCAGGACGGCTGGTTCCGTACCGGCGACATCGGCGCGCTCGACGACCAGGGGCGGCTGCTCATCCGCGGCCGCAAGAAGGAAATGATCGTGACGCCCGAGGGGCTCAACGTCTTCCCCGAGGACGTCGAGCGCGCCCTCAACGAGCAGCCGGGCGTGCAGGACTCGGCGGTCATAGGCGCGCCGGTCGCGGGCAGCACGGCGGAGCGGGTCCAGGCCGTGCTCCTGCTCGCGCCGGGGTCTGACCCCGACGTCGTCATCCGCAACGCGAACCTGCGCCTGGCGGATCACCAGAAGATTCGCGCCGCGGCCGTGTGGGCGGGAACGGAGCTGCCGCGGACGGAAGGCACGCGGAAGCTGAAGCGCCGCGAGCTGCGCCAGTGGCTGGTGGGGCAGCCGGAGTCACCCGCAGGCCCGGCCTTCAGGTCGGGCGTGCCACAAGCCCGCAACGTCCGCACCGTCCTCGAACGTTTCGCCCCGGGCCGGACGATCGACGCGGCCACCACCATCGACGAGCTCGGGCTGAGCTCGCTCGAACGCGTCGAGCTGATGATGGCGCTCGAGGAAACGTTCCAGGTGACGGTGGATGAAGGGGCGTTCACGGCCGCCACGACGGTCGCTGATCTCGAGGCCCTGACCCGCCCCGTCGACTGGGGCCGGGCCGGGGTCAGACCGGGGTCAGACCAGGGTCAGGCCGGGGTCAGACCGGGGTCAGACCCCGGTGGGGTCCGTCCGGCGGACATCGCGTTCCCCTCCTGGAACCGCAGCCTTCCGGTGCGCCTGATCCGGCGCGCGAGCCTGCCGACCTGGATCCTTCCGCTCGGCCGCCTCTTCGCGAGCATGACGGTGACCGGGCTGGAGCATCTCGACACGATCGACGGACCCGTCATCTTCGCGGCGAACCACCAGAGCCACTTCGACGGGCCGGTGATCCTCGACTCGCTGCCGCCGCGATGGCGCTACCGGGTCGCACCTGCCATGATGAAGGAGTTCTTCAACGCGCACTTCTTCCCGGAGCGCTACGGCCGCAAGGCCTGGTTCACCAACAGCCTGAACTACTACCTCTCGGCGTTTTTCTTCAACGCCTTCCCGCTGACCCAGGGTGGCGCCGGAACGCGCCAGACGCTGCGCTACATCGGCGAGCTCGTCAGCAGCGGGTACTCAATTTTGATATTCCCCGAAGGAAGCCGGACCGAAACCGGCGAGATTGCGCCGTTTCTTCCCGGCGTCGGCATGATCGCCTCGCGGCTCGGGGTGCCGGTCGTCCCCGTACGCCTCGACGGGCTCGATCGCGTGCTGCCCCGCCATGCGAAATTCCCCACACGCGCCGCGGCACGCTGCGCGTTTGGCACTCCTATGTTACTGACCGGCAACGACTACGCCGCCATGGCCGCGCAGGTCCAGGCCGCGGTCCGGTCCCTGTAGCGCCTTTACACCGACGTGCCAAACGTGGCACAATCTTTGATTGTAGAGAGGAAAGCATTTGAGCAAGGACGATCTGATTGACGTGCAGGGTACGGTCGTGGCGGTCCACAGCGGAGGGCTTTATCGCGTCCAGTGCGACCCGGGTCACGAGGTACTCGCGCAGTTGAGCGGCCGGATGCGCCGCTTCCGGATCAAGGTGGTCCCCGGTGACCGTGTGACGGTGGGCGTGTCGCCCTACGATCCCGTCCGCGGCATCATCACCTTCCGCGCTCGCTGAAGACATTTTGAATTCCCACACAGACCAATCGTCCCGACCCCGTGGACGCCGACGCGGCGGCAGCAGTTCAGGACGTTCCGGCCCCTCCTCCTCGCGAGGGTTCTCACAGGCGCCGCATCGCCCGCAGGCGACCGACCGCCCGCAGGCCGCGTACGATCCCGCGCCCGTCAAGTTCGACACGCTCGGCCTCGAGCCGTCGCTGCTCGAGGGGATCGCCATCCGGGGCTTCGACAAAACGACGGCGATCCAGAGCGCGGTGATCCCGATCGCGCTCGCCGGCCATGACGTCATCGGCTGCGCCGAAACCGGCACGGGCAAGACCGTCGCATTCGTCCTGCCGATCCTCCACCGGCTGCTCAAGGCGCGCGAGGCGAACCCCGCCGACACCGGCTACACGAGCGTCCTCATCCTCGCGCCGACGCGCGAGCTCTGCGGACAGATCGAGGACGACATCCAGGGCTTCGCGTACCACACGACCCTCACCAGCATCGCCGTCTACGGCGGCGTGGGGATGGACGCGCAGGAGCGCGCCCTCCGCGCGGGCGTCGACATCGTCGTCGCCACGCCCGGACGCCTGATGGATCATCAGCGCAACGGCGCGGTGAACTTCTCGCGGGTCGACACGCTGGTCCTCGACGAAGCGGACCGGATGATGGACATGGGCTTCTGGCCCGACGTCTGCCGCATCGCCAACACCCTGCCACCGAAGGAGAAGCGCCAGACGCTGCTCTTCTCGGCGACGATGCCGGATGAAGTGATGAAGCTGCTGGGCGAGGTCGTCCGCGACGCGAAGTACGTGCAGGTCGGCTCGGCGGGCCGGCCGGCGCAGTCGATTACCCACACGACCGAGAACGTGCCGTCCGCGCAGAAGACCGAGTGGCTGGCGAAATTCCTGCGGCGCACGCAGGGCCCGGTGCTCGTCTTCTCGAGGACGAAGTCCGGCGCCGAGCGCCTGGCGCGCAAGCTGACGAGCATGGGAATCCGCGCGGCCGCGCTGCATGCGGACCGCACGCAGCAGCAGCGTTCAGCGGCGGTGGAAGGGTTCCGCGGCGGGCAATACCACGTGCTGGTCGCGACCGACGTCGCCGCGCGCGGGCTCGACATCGACGGGATCACGCACGTCGTGAACTTCGAGGTCCCCTCGTCGCGGGAGATGTACGTGCATCGCGTCGGCCGTACCGGGCGGGCCGCCGCGACCGGCACCGCGCTGACGCTGGTCGCCCCCGAGGAGCTGCGCGCGCTCGAAGCGCTGCAGCGCTCGTTCGGTCCGGAACTCCAGGGATGAGGGACGATATGAATCCGTTCGCGCCATCGCCTTCCCCGTCGCCGTCGCCCGCGGCTCCCGCGCCGCTGCCCTCGTCGGCCGCTTCGCCGGGGGGCTCGCCGTCAGCCTCGCCGGCCTCGTCGTCCGACGCCGCGGCCCCGGTCGCCGATCCGATCGTCGCGCCCGCGGTGCTGAAGTTCAAGGCGTGCCGGTGGCGCTGCGACCCCGACGACGGCGAGTTCTGCACGCATCGCGACGTGCTGCCGTTTGCGGGGAGGAACGACTTCAAGCCCGACTCGTGGTGTCCCGAGTGCGCCTTCTACAAGCTGCGCCGCACACCGAAGAAGCGCGACTGGGCGGCCGAGCGGGCCAACAACTACTA
>DAIUEK010000210.1:0-4500 GCA_036845165.1 Vicinamibacterales bacterium
CAAAGTCGAAGGGCGAGCGGAGCCAGGCGCAGCAGACCGGGCCGCGTCGGCCGCCTCACCGGCCGGCGGATGTGGCCATCAGCGCGTCCAGGGCGGGGCCACCCGCGCGTTCTACTTCAGCGCCCTGCCTGCGCAGCCGGGCATCCTGAATGCGCCGATCCGCGTCGAATAGCTGGCCGCGTCCTTCTTCATGTAGTCGCCCACGTACCAGACGGTGCAGTCGTCGCTCGGATCGATCGCCGTCTGCGTGTAGTCCTCCCAGCGCTTGGCGTGCTGCACGCCCTCGCCTTCGGCCAGCACCGTCTCGCGCAGCGTGAGGCGGCCGCGCGGGTCATCGGCCAGGCGGCCGGCGAGACGCTGCCCCACCATGTTTGGCGCACCGCCGAACGAGTAGCCGATCGCGATGTTGCCCAGCCGATCGATCGCCGGGCTCGCCATCCAGCGGAAGAACCCGTCGGGCGCATACGTGCCCTGCTGATACAGGCCGACCGCGCGGTTCGCACCGACCCGGAACTCGTACCACCTCACCCCGCCGCCGCCCGCGGCGGTGTTCACCGAGTGCACGGCGACGATCGACTCGCGGCTGCCGATCCGCCGGTAGACCAGGCGGGACATGATCTTGTCGCCCTGCGCGTCGAGGCGCCACTCGGTGCCGGGCTGCGACACGCAGTTGGTCAACTGGCCGTCGCACAGGTAGCGATATGGCGCGACGGCGATCGACTCCGGGCCGGTCACCTTCGTCTTCGCCGGATCCTTCCAGTCAACGTGAAACTGCCACACGCTGATCGCACTCGCCTCGAAGACGTTCTTCAGCTGCACGCCGCCCGCCGCCATCATGATGTTCGGCGCGCCCGCCGGTGGCAGCGACGTGCCATCGACATCGGCGTTGTTCAGGAAACCCGCCTCGTTGATCACGACGCACTGCTCGGTCGCCGGCTCGCCCGAGAGCATCCGCGCCCGGTCCACGACACAGGCGTGCTTCTGCGTGGCGATCGACTCCGAGATCGGATCGTCGCCCGTGCTCGTCGACACGTAGTAACCGTCGGGCCAGATGGCGGGTCGCGGGTAGTCGGGGAACAGCGGACGCAAGAACTCGTAGCGATAGTACGGTCCGAACGGATCGGGGCCGACGCTGATCGCGTAGCACATCGCGTACGGCCCTTTCGGCGACTCGTCTCCACGCCCGCCACGCGGTGGCTGCGGTGGTTGCGCCGGCTGCCCGGGCGGTGCGGGCTGCCCGCCTCCTTCGCGCGGCGACACGGTTGCCGCCTGCGCGCGCGGCGGCTGGAAGAGCGCCACGGCGAGTCCTGGCTGGTCCGGACGCCCGGGCGGGCTCAGATAGGCCGATGCGCCGCCCTGCCACTCGGCCGGCTGGTCGGGCCGCGCGGCCGCCCTCCGGAAGATGGGCATCACGATGAGCCAGCGGTTGGCGAGCTGATCGTAGCGGACGATGGCATCGCCGTTATTGGTGGATTCACACGTGCCGCCAAATCCGCGGAACACGTTGTTCGTCGCGACCGCGCCGTAGAGCACCTTCCCGGTCGTATCGAAGCGCTTCCCCTTCTTACTGAAGATCGCCATCCGCGAGTTCACGATCTGCACGATGTGGTCAGGGCCCACGGCGAGGGTGTTGTCCGACGGGTTCCGAACGGCGGCGCCACCCTGCGGCCCGTCGAACCCGACGCCAAGGCCGTCCAGGCTGGCCACGAGCACTGCGGGAGATCGTTCGCCGGGCGACGTCTGCTCCACCGCCGTGGAGCCGGCTGGCGCGGTGATCGTGGGCGCCACGATTGGCGTGCGCGGCGCCTGGCCCTGCGCGTCAACGGGCGACCGCGTTGCCGCGTCAACAATCGACCAAGTTGCCAGCCCGTTCATGAGGAGAACAACCAGGACAACACCGACGAGGCTGGCGGCCGCGCGCGCGACACATCTCATGGGCGCGGATTGTATCCGACAACGACCGACGCCGCGTCCTGAACTTCCTGCGCCGCATGTTCGTCCAATGTACTGCCGATGTTCGATATCAACGGGCTTACCAAACGGTACGGCAACGTCGTCGCGGCCGACGGCGTGTCGTTCCGGGCTGGCGAGGGCGAAGCGATCGGACTGCTGGGACCAAACGGTGCCGGTAAGACCACCACCGTATCGATGATCGCCGGCCTGCTCAGGCCGGACGCCGGCGAGGTGCTGATTGCCGGCCGGCCGCTTTGCGGCGACACCGACCCGATCAAACGCGAGATTGGCCTGGTCACGCAGGACATCGCGCTCGTCGACGACCTCTCCGCGCTCGACAACCTGCTGTTCTTTGCGGCGCTCTACGACCTCGATCGTCCTACTGCCAGGCGCGCGGCCGCCGACGCGCTCGACCTGGTCGGCCTCGCCGACCGCGCGCGACACAAGGTCAGGACGTTCAGCGGCGGCATGAAGCGCCGGCTGAACCTGGCCGCGGCGCTGCTCCACGACCCGCGCATCCTGCTGCTCGACGAGCCGACCGTCGGCGTCGATCCGCAGAGCCGCAACGCGATTTTCGACAACCTCGAGACGCTGAAACGACGCGGCAAGACGCTCCTCTACACGACGCACTACATGGAGGAAGCCGAGCGCCTGTGCGACCGCGTCGTCATCATCGACCACGGCAAGGTGATCGCCGACGACACGCTCCAGGGCCTCTACCGCCTGCTCCCCGCCAGCAACCTTCTCTCTATCGAGCTCGAGGATCGCGAAGGCCGCGTAGACCTCGATCAGCTGCGGGCGCTGCCGCCAGTCAAGACTGTCGAGTTCGCGGATGGCGCACTTCGGGTGGGCGTCTCGGACCTCGCGGCTGCCACGCCGTTCGTGCTGCAGTGGCTCGTGGACCACGGCCACCGCTATCGCCACGCCGTCACCGAGCGCGCCGACCTCGAAACCGTGTTCCTTTCTCTCACCGGAAGGACGTTGCGAGACCGATGACCAGGGCGTTCATTGCGCTTGTCAGCAAGGACCTCAAGCTGTTCTTCACCGACCGGCGCGCGGTCGTGTTGTCGTTGGTCGCGCCGATCGCCATCGGCTCGTTCTTCGGCTACATCTTCAACGGCGACGGCGACCGCACGGAGATCGGCCGCGTCCAGGTGCTCGTCGTGGACGAGGACAGGAGCCCGATCTCCCAGGACCTGGTGGCGCAACTGAAGGCGGATGCCGCCCTCGAGGTCACGCTTGCCACGCCGGTCGAGGCGCGCGAGGCGGTGCGCCGCGCACAGGCCGCGGTCGCGGTGGAACTGCCGCCCCGGTTCGGCGCCGACGCTGCTGGAGCGTTTTTTGGCGGCCGCGCGCGGAAGAAGGCCGAGGTGCGCCTGCTCTACGACCCGTCGCGCGCCACCGAGGCGAGCATGGTGCAGGGCATCCTGGTCGGCCACGTGATGCAGTCGGTCAGCAAGGAGATGTTCACCGGCCCGACCGGCCGAGCGGCCATCGGTGACGCCCTGACCCAGCTCGAGCGCGATACCACGATGCGTCCCGACGAGCGCGGCGCGCTCCAGGATCTGCTGCGCGGCGCTGGCCGGTGGAACGACACGTCGAGGGCCGCCGGCTCGGGCGGCGCCGGCGGCGGGCTGACGATTCCGTTCGACGTGAAGAAGGAGGCGATGACCTCCCGCAGGGGCGTCCCCTACAACGGCTACGCCCACTCGTTCGCAGGAATGGGCGTGCAGTTCGTCCTGTTCATGGCCATCGAGATGGGCCTCGGCCTGCTGCTGCAGCAGCGGGACGGGCTGTGGCGGCGTCTCCGCGCCGCACCGCTGTCGCGCGGCGTGCTGCTCGGCGCCAGATCCGTCAGCACAGCGCTGCAGTCGCTGTTCATCCTGTTCTTCATGTTCCTCTTCGCGCGGGTCGTCTTCGGCGTGCGCGTGGACGGCAGCCTCGCCGGCTTCATCGGCATCGCCGTGGCCTTCTCGTTGATGACGGCGTCGTTCGGCCTGCTCATCGCCGGCCTCGGCCGGACGCCGGATGGCACGCGCGCACTCTCGATCGTCGCCACCCTCGTGCTGGTGATGCTCGGGGGAGCGTGGGTCCCGACGTTCGTCTTCCCGCAGTGGCTGCAGAAGCTCACCGTGGTGGTGCCGACGCGCTGGGCGGTCGACGGCCTCGACGCCACAACCTGGCGGGGGCTTGGCTTCTCCTCGGTTGCTTGGCCGATCGTCTTTCTGCTCGGCACCGCGATGATTTGCGGCAGCCTCGCCGTCGCCCGCTTCCGCTGGGACGCGGACTAGCCATCTTCTTCCAGGGCTCAACTCGTGCCGGGTGAAGCGGAACTTCGCCGGCAAGCGTTGTTCATGCCGGGTTCGCGAGCCATCCCACCCCCGCCCGCCGCCTCACGGCCGGCGATCGGGGTGACCCGACTGACCGCGTCAGCACCGACTCCTCATCGTCAGTTCCCGACTCGCCCTGCGCGGCCGGTGGCGGGCGCCTCGCGCCCCGCCCTTCGACGTGGCTCAGGGCGTGGTGAGCCCAGTCGAACCACGGACT
>DAIUEK010000211.1:0-1951 GCA_036845165.1 Vicinamibacterales bacterium
GCCGCCGCGAGTTCACCGTGCTCGGCGACGTCGTGAACGCGTGCTCGCGCATCGAGTCGACCGTCTGCAAGCCGGATCAAATCGTCTGCTCGCGCGCGACGCTCGATCGCGCGAAAAAATCCTTCAACACGACGTCGCTCGGAACCTTCAGCCTTCGCGGGCGGCAGGCCGGGATGGAAGTGTTCGAAATCAATTGACGCAGATCATTGGCGATTGCAGATTGGCGATTGCCGACTAAACGGATTTGCGATTGTCGATTGGCGCACGCAGAGTCGCCGCAAGTAGCCAACCCAATCGGCAATCATCAATCGACAATCCGTAAATCTTCACTCGCCAATCATCAATCGCCAATGGATTACCACCCGGCGGCCATCCCGTCCTTGCGCGGGTCGGATCCCGCCATCAGCACGCGGGTCTTCGGGTCGATCATGATGCCCTGGAACCCTCCCCAGACGCCTTTGCTCTCGATCAGTTTGTGGCCGCGCGCGGTGAGCCCCGCGCGCGCCTCTGCCGAGAACGCCGACTCGAGCGCAAGGCCGGCCCCGGTGTGGCGGAAGCGCGGCGCCTCTCCCGCCTCCTGGATGTTCATCCCGAAGTCGATCAGGTTGGCGAGCACCTGCGCGTGCCCCTGCGCCTGCATGTCGCCCCCCATCACGCCGAACGAGAGCCACGGCGCGCCGTCCTTCATGACCATCGCGGGGATCAGCGTGTGGAACGGCCGCTTGCCGGGCGCGAGCGCGTTGGGATGGCCCGGCGTCAGCGAGAACAGGCTGCCGCGGTCGTGCAGCACGATCCCCGTGTCTCCCGCGACGATGCCGGAGCCGAAGGTTTCGTAGAGCGACTGGATCAGCGAGACGACGTTGCCGTCGGCGTCCGCGGCCGTGAGGTAGATCGTGTCTCCCATCGCCATGGGGTGATCGCCGCCGTCCGGCGTCGGACGTCCGTCGAGCGCCAGCGCCTTGTAGGCTGCGGCGACTCTATCCGGGTTGATCTCCTTGCGGCGCTCAGCCGCGTACTCCTTCGACAGCATCCGCTCGATCGCCTTCTGCGGGGTCGAGGACGGGTCGCCGATCCACGCGTCGCGATCCGCGAAGGCGATCCGCTTGGCCTCGACGAGCGTGTGCAGATATGCGGCGCTGTTGTGGCCGAGCGCCTTCAGGTCGAACCCCTCGAGGATGTTGAGCATCTCGAGCGCGGCGATGCCCTGGGTGTTCGGCGGCAGCTCGAGGACCTGGTAACCGCGGTAGGTCGTCGACAGCGGCTCGACCCAGTCGGCGTGATGATCCGCGAGGTCCTTCGCCGTCAGCAGGCCGTGTCTGCGCTGCATGTCGTCGCCGATCGCCTTGGCAATCGCCCCCTTGTAGAACGCGTCGCGGCCGCCTTTGGCGATGAGCTCCAGCGATGCGGCGAGCGCGGGGTTCCTGAAGACGTCACCCGGCGCCGGGGCCTTGCCGCCGGGCAGGAAGATGGCGGCGGTCTTCGGATCTCGCGACAGCAGGCTCTCGACGCTCTTCCACTGGTCCGCGATGATCTCGCTCACCGCGTAGCCGTCGCGCGCGTATTTGATGGCGGGCTCGAGCGCCTGGGCGAGGGTCCGCGTGCCGTGCTTACTCAGGAGCTCGCTCCAGCCGTCCACGACGCCGGGCACGCTGACCGACAGCTCGCCCCGCAGCGGAATCCGCTGCAGCCCGCGCTTCTTGAACTCGTCCAGCGTCGCGGCGGCCGGTGCGCGGCCGCTTGCGTTGAGCCCCTGCACCTTCTTCGTCTTCGCGTCGTAGACGATCGCGAACAGGTCCCCTCCCGCGCCGTTCATCGTCGGCTCGACGACCGAGAGGACCGCCGCGGCCGTCACCGCGGCGTCGATGGCGTTGCCCCCGGACTGGAGGACCTTGAGCCCGGCCGCGGTGGCGAGCGGCTGGCTCGTGGCGATGGCGCCGTTGCGCGCCATGAC
>DAIUEK010000211.1:2051-4475 GCA_036845165.1 Vicinamibacterales bacterium
CGGCCGCGGTGGCGAGCGGCTGGCTCGTGGCGATGGCGCCGTTGCGCGCCATGACGACGGACCGGGTGCCGCGAGAATTACCGGCCGGTCGGTCACCTGCGGGTTGCTGCGTAAGCATGGTCGCCATCACTACCGCTACAGCTGGAAGGCGCATGCGCGGATGTTAGCCGATTCCGGGATCAGGTCTGTGATTGCTGGCTTTCGGGTGCCAGATCGCAGTATTTCCGATCTGGCACCGTGCAAGCCAGCAATCACAGACCTGACCCCGGTTTAGACTAAAGAGACGATGTCCGTACGTGACCGGGTGGCCCGGCTCGTCGCCGAGCTGCCACAGGCGCCGCAATATCCGACGCAGGGGGCGACGGTGTTCGTCGATCTCGAGCGGCGGGAGGTCCAGCGCGGCTACACGCCGATGCGCGTCGTCCGATCGCTGCTGGCGGGGCGCGGCGCGAACATGTTCTACCTGCACCGGTTGCTCGACGAGTCGCTGACGCCGCTGCATCCCGACATCCCGCTCATCTTCGGATCCGGCGTGCTGACGGGCATCGTCCCCAGCGCCGCCCGGGGCAACGCGACGTCATGGTCCCCGGAGTCCGGCGTCCTGCTCGATTCGAACGCCGGCGACTACTTTCCGTCCTTCATCCGCATGAACGGCATCGATCACATCGTGCTGTTCGGCCGGGCCGCGTCCTGGACGCTGCTGCACGTGAAGAACGGGCAGATCGCATTTCTCGACGCGACGCCGTATGTCGGTCTCGACAACATCGACATGCGCGAGCGGGTCCCCAACGACTTCGGCGGCACGTGGGCGCGCGACCTGGCGATGGTCAACATCACGCGCGCCGGCGAGAATCTCGTCCTGACGAGCGCGATTATGGGCGGGCCGAAGGCCTGCTACGCCCGCGGTGGTCCGGGGGCGAAGATGGGATCGCTGAAGCTGAAGGCGATCGTCGTCCAGGGGCAGACGCGCGACTTCGAGACCGCGCAGCCCTACAAGGGCTACAACCGCACCATCGCGCAGAAGCTGCTCGACACTTCGGTCGTCAAGCACGCGCTGAAGACCATGGGGACGCCGTTCCTCTACAAGCCCAGCCGCATGCTCGGCGCGATGGGGACGAAGAACAACCAGGAAACGACCTGGACGGATCGTCTCGACGCGGAGCACATCACGCCGTACCGCTCTGGCATGGCCGGCTGCTTCAGGTGTCCGGTGAATTGCCGTCCGCTGAACGACCTGAGGACGGGCGCCGCGGACAAATACGGCCGCGGCGACGGGCCCGAGTACGTCACGCTCGGCAAGTTCGGACCGAACATCGGCGTCGATCGCATCGAGTCCGTCATCCGCCTGAACAACATCTGCAACGATCTGGGCTTCGACACGGCGTCCACCGGTTCGTCGATCGCCTGGGCGATGGAGCTCTACCAGCGTGGCATCGTCACGCGCGAGCAGACGGGCGGTCTCGACCTGACGTGGGGCAATGCGGACGTGGTGGAGCGGTTGCTCTTCATGATGTCCACGCGCGAGGGATTCGGCAACGTCGTGGCCGACGGCACGCGGGCCGTCGAGCGCGGCCACTACCCGCGCGAAGCGCTCAAATACCGGATGGCGGTGAAGGGGCTGATGCAGAGCGATCCGCACGACGCGCGGATCCTCAAGGCGTTCGCGCTCGGGCTCGCCGTCGCCACGCGCGGGATGGATCATCTCCGCAACCGGGTCACGCTCGAGATCAACGCGCGCATCAACGATGACCCCGCGTTCAAGGAGCGCCTCTATGGCGGTCCTGTCAGCGCGGCGCCGAACAGTTACGAGACCAAGGAGCTTGCCGTCCGGGTCTGCGAGAACACCTACGCCGTCGGCGACAGCGTGGGGATGTGCCGCTTCACCACGAAGCTGTTCAACAGCCCGTCGCTGCCGGGCCTCGAGGAATTCGCGAACCAGATCGGCAACGTCACGGGCCTGCAGTTCGGCGCCGGCGAGCTGAACGCGATGGGGCAGAACGTGATGGGCGTCGAGCGGCTGATCAACGCGCGCTTGGGCGTCCGCCGCGAGCACGACACGCTCCCGGACCGCTGGTTCGACGAGCCGGTCACGGTCGGCGCCTACAAAGGCGAGAAGATCGATCGGGATGAGTTCGACAAGCTGCTCACGCGCTTCTACGAGATCTCCAATCTGGACGAGCAGGGCCACCCGCGCGCGGAGTGGCGTGCGGCACTCGAGGGCATGTTGTCGGGCGGGCCACGATGATTACCGTGCGATTGCCCGCGACGCTGCGCGTCGGGTCGGCGGACGTCCTGACGGTTCGCGAACCGGTCGCGACCGTCGCCGAGCTCGTCGACGTGCTCGACACCCGCATTCCTGGTTTCCGCGAGCAGCTGGACGACTCTGTCTTCAACTTCGCGGTCAACGACGAGTTACTGCTGTAT
>DAIUEK010000212.1:0-4469 GCA_036845165.1 Vicinamibacterales bacterium
TTCCGGTCGCCATACGGGTTGTCGATGCGCGAGACCGACGGCCACACCTTGTTCGCGCGCACCCAGGGCAGCGGATACGCCGCCTGCTCGCGCGAATAGGGATGCGACCAGCTGTCTGACGTGACCGCCTCCGCCGTGTGCGGCGCGTTCTTGAGCAGGTTGTCTGTCGCGTCCGCCTGCCCGTCCAGCACCGCCTGGATTTCCTTCCGGATCGCCACGAGCGCGTCGCAGAACCGGTCCAGCTCCCCCTTCGGCTCGCTCTCCGTCGGCTCGATCATCATCGTCCCCGGCACGGGGAACGAGACCGTCGGCGCGTGGAAGCCATAGTCCATCAGGCGCTTGGCGACGTCCTGTTCATCCACCGACGGGACCGACGGCCCGGCGCCGTGCTTGAACGGGCGCAGGTCGAAGATCATCTCGTGGGCCACGCGCCCGCTGCGGTTCGCGTAGAGGACGTCGTAGTGCGCCTCGAGGCGCGCCTTGACGTAGTTCGCGTTGAGGATCGCGACGCGCGTCGCATCAGTCATCCCGTCCGCGCCGAGCATGCGGACGTAGCCATACGAGATGAGCAAGATGCTCGCGCTACCCCACGGCGCCGCCGAGATGGCCGGAATCCCCTTCGCGCCGCCGACCTTCACGACGGAATGGCCGGGCAGATACGGCACCAGGTGCGTCGCCACGCCGATGGGGCCGATGCCGGGCCCGCCGCCGCCGTGCGGGATCGCGAACGTCTTGTGCAGGTTCAGATGGCACACGTCGGCGCCGATGGACGCGGGGCTCGTGAGCCCGACCTGCGCGTTCATGTTCGCGCCGTCCATGTAGACCTGGCCGCCGTGCTCGTGGACGATCGCGCAGATCTCCCGGATCCGCTCCTCGAAGATGCCGTAGGTGGACGGGTACGTCACCATCAGCGCCGCAAGCGTGTCGCGGTGCTGCTGCGCCTTCCCGCGAAGGTCGTCCAGCTCGATGTAGCCCTTGCTGTCGCACGCCACGAGCACCACGCGCAGGCCGGCCATCGTCGCGCTGGCAGGGTTGGTGCCGTGCGCGGACGCCGGAATCAGCACCACGTCGCGGTTCGCGTCGCCGCGATCGCGGTGATAGGCGCGGATGGTCATCAGCCCCGTGAACTCTCCCTGCGCCCCGGAGTTGGGCTGCAGCGATATGCCGGCGAACCCGGTGATCTCGCAGAGCGCGGCCTCGAGGTCGCGGAACACGTCCGCGTAGCCCTGCGCCTGGTCGGCCGGCGCGAACGGATGCATGCGGCTGAACTCGGGCCAGGTGACCGGCAACATCTCCGCCGCGGCGTTCAGCTTCATCGTGCACGACCCGAGCGGAATCATCGACGTGTCCAGGCCGACGTCCTTGCGCTCGAGGCTCCGGATGTACCGCATCATCGCGGTTTCGGAATGATGCGTGTTGAACACCGGGTGCGTGAGATACGCGCTGGTCCGCTTCAGGTCGCGCGGGGCCTTCAGCGCAAACGGCATCCCGTCCTTGAACACGGGCCTGCTGCCCGCCGCGAAGGTCTTCACGATATCCGCCACGTCGTCGATCGTCGTCGTCTCGTCAACCGAGATGCCGATCGCGCCGTCCGCGGTGTAGCGGAAATTGATCCCCGCGGATTCGGCCGCCTTCCTGACGGACGCCACGTTCGCGCCTTCGATATGCAGGGTGTCGAAGTAGGCCGCGTTGGTCTGCCGGAGCCCCTGCGCGACCAGCGCGTCTTCCACGGCGCGCGCCATGTTGTGGATCCGCTCGCCGATCGCGCGGAGTCCCTGGGGGCCGTGGAACACGGCGTACATCGCCGCGATGTTCGCCAGCAACGCCTGTGCGGTGCAGATGTTCGAGGTCGCCTTCTCGCGCCGGATGTGCTGCTCGCGGGTCTGGAGCGCCATCCGGTACGCGCGGTGCCCCCGCGCGTCCACTGACACGCCGATGATGCGCCCCGGCGTCTGCCGGACAAACGCTTCGCGCGTCGCGAAAAACGCCGCGTGCGGGCCGCCGTACCCGAGCGGCACGCCGAACCGCTGCGAGTTGCCGACGACAGCGTCGGCTCCCATTTCACCAGGCGGGACGAGCAGCGTCAGCGCCATCAGATCGCTGGCCACCGCCACCAGCAGGCCCGCCGCGTGCGCCTTCTCGATTGTCGGGCGCAGGTCGCGCACGTCGCCATGATCGTCGGGGTACTGGAGCAGGAGCCCGAACGCCCCGTCCATCGACATGGTGTCCGGATCGGCGATCTCGAGACGGATGTCCAGCGGCGCCGCGCGTCCCTTGAGGACGTCGATGGTCTGCGGGAACGTCCGCGCGGACACCAGGAACACGCTCTCCTGCCCCGCCGGCGCCTTCTTCGTGTTCAGCCGATGGAACATCGTCATCGCCTCGGCGGCAGCGGTGCCTTCGTCGAGGAGCGACGCGGATGCGATCGGCATCCCCGTGAGATCGCCGACCATCGTCTGGAAGTTCAGGAGCGACTCGAGACGCCCCTGGGCGATCTCGGCCTGGTATGGCGTGTATGGTGTGTACCAGCCGGGATTCTCGAAGACGTTGCGCAGGATGACGGCGGGGGTGACCGTGTCGTAATACCCCATGCCGATACAGGAGCGCGTGACGCGGTTCTTCGCGGCGACGGCGCGGAGCCGGCGCAGATAGGCGGCTTCGGTTTCGGCCGGCGGAAGGTTGAGCCCCTTCGAGAAGCGGATGCCCGAGGGAATCGTCTGGTCGATGAGCGCGTCGAGCGACGGCACGCCAATGGCGCGCAGCATCTCGTCCTGCGCGGCCGCGTCAGGACCGATGTGCCGGTGCTGGAAGGCGTCTGAATGTTCGAGGCGCGAGGCGCCACGCGCGAGGGTCGATCCGTGTGAACCGCGTGTTCCGTCGCTCACTTCGTCAGATCCGTGTAGTGCGCCGCATCGAGCAGATCGCCCTGGCCGCCGCTGACCTTCACCGCAATCATCCACGAGCCGTGCGGGTCCTTGTTCACCGCCTCGGGATGCTGCACGAGCGCCGCGTTGATCTCGGTCACCTCGCCGTCGACCGGGCTATACAGCTCCGACACCGCCTTGACGGACTCGATGGTGCCGAACACGTCCCCCTTCTTCAGCGCGCGCCCGACCTCCGGAAGCTCGAGATAGACGACGTCGCCCAGCTGTTTTTGCGCGTAGTCGGTGATGCCGACCTTGGCGTCGCCGCCGCCGAGCCGGATCCACTCGTGATCTTTCGTGTATTTGAGGTCGGATGGATACATGCGTGCTCCAGGCAGGCCTGAAGGCCTGCGCTACTTCTGTCTCTTGTAAAAGGGCATGTGGACGACGGCCGCTTTCGCGCGGCGGCCGCGGATGTCGATCTCGAACTCCGTGCCGGGCGCGATCTTGTCGGACGGCAGGTACGCCATCCCGATCGCCTTCTTCAGGTACGGCGTCTGCGTGCCGCTCGTGACGACGCCGGCCTTCTGCCCGTCCACGTAGACGTCGTAGCCGTGGCGGCCGATCGCGCGCTCGAGCATCTCGAAGCCGGCGAGCCTGCGGGCCGTGCCTTCGGCCTTCTGCCGCTGCAGGACGTCGGACCCGAGGAACGACGGCTTCTTCCAGCCGACGATCCACCCGAGGTCCGCCTCGACGACGGTCGTGGTGTCGTCCATGTCGTTGCCGTACAGCCGCATCGCCGCTTCCAGGCGCAGCGTGTCGCGCGCGCCGAGACCCGCGGGGATGACGCCGGCGGCCTTGCCGGCCTGGAGGATGGCGTCCCAGACGCGCTCGGCGGCACTAGGCGCCACGAACACTTCGAAGCCGTCCTCGCCCGTGTAGCCGGTCCGCGAGATCGTGACCTTGACGCCGGCAACCTCGCCGGTGCCGAACCAGTAGTACTTGATCGCCGACAGGTCCACGCCGGTCAGCCTCTGCAGGACGTCTCGCGCGACGGGCCCCTGCAGCGCGATCAACGCGAAGCGCGAGCTCGTGTTGACGGCCACCGCGTCGCCGCCGACCTCCTTCACGTGCTCGGCGATCCAGTGGAAATCCTTCACGATGTTCGACGCGTTGACGACGAGCATGAAGTGATCGCCGGCCAGCTTGTAGGTCAGGACATCGTCCACGAACGTCCCCTGCGGGGTCGTCAGCGCCGAATACTGGATCTGGTTGATGGCCAGGCGGCTCGCGTCGTTGGAGGTGATGTGCTGGACGGCCTTGAGCGCGTCGGCCCCCGCGATTTCGATCTCGCCCATGTGGGAGACGTCGAACAGGCCGGCGCGCGTCCGCACGGCCATGTGCTCGTCGGAGATGCCCGAGTACTCGACCGGCATGTCCCAGCCGCCGAACTCAACCATACGCGCGCCCAGGGCACGGTGCCTCGCGTGGAGCGGTGTCTTCTTTAGTGTGGCGGACGGTGGCTGTGTCATGGGGAAAGGGGGACCAGTAACCCATGAAAGGTACTATGCGGCTCGGTCGAGGGTCAAGGCGCAGACTGGCGTA
>DAIUEK010000213.1:0-4461 GCA_036845165.1 Vicinamibacterales bacterium
CGGCAAGCGGACTGATGGACCTCTGGCGGATCACCTGGTTCACCGTCCTCTGCGCCGTGGGCGCGACGGTGCTGGTCCTGCCCCCAGGTGTCGTCCTTGCCTGGCTCCTCGCGCGTAGGAATTTTCCCGGGCGCTCGGTGATCGAGACGTTCGTCTCGCTGCCGCTCGTCATGCCTCCCGTCGCGACCGGCCTGATCCTCCTGATGCTGCTCGGCCGGCGCGGCAGCATCGGGCGGCTGCTGGAACGGATGGGGATCGAGGTGGTCTTCACCTGGAAGGCGGTGGTGCTGGCCATGGCGATCATGGGCCTGCCGCTCCTCGTCCGCACCGCGCGTGCCGGCTTCGAGCAGGTCAACGAGCGTTTCGAACGCGTCGCGGCGACCCTCGGCGCCTCGCCCGCCCGCATCTTTCTCACGATCAGCCTTCCGCTCGCGTGGCCGTCCGTGCTCGCGGGCGCCGTGCTCGCGTTCGCGCGCGCGCTCGGAGAATTCGGCGCGACGATCGTCGTGGCGGGCAGCATCCCGGGGGGGACGCGCACGCTCGCCGTCGCGATCTACGGGTATGCCGAGACGGGCCAGGACTCACAGGCCTTCGCGCTGATGCTCGTGTCGATCGCCATCGCCTTCGTGGCGTTGTGGTCGGCGAACAAGCTCGTCGAAAGGCGCGCGGCGTGATCGCGCTCGACATCGAGCTCGCGCAGGGTTCGTTCGTCCTCATGGCGACGGTCCGGATCGACTCGCGTGCCGCCGTCCTGTTCGGCCCGTCGGGCGCGGGCAAGACGACGATCCTGGACGCGATCGCCGGCCTCCGGACCCCGCGTCGCGGCTCGATCGAAGTCGACGGGCGCGTGCTGTTCTCCTCGACCGGCCGTATCAACCTGCCGCCGCACCAGCGCCGCGTGGGCTACGTGCCGCAGGACGTGGCGCTCTTTCCCCACATGAACGTGCGCCGGAACCTGTTGTATGGGCGGCATCCCGGCGTCTCGCCGGATCTCGACCGCGTCGTCGGGATGCTGGAGATCGAACGGCTCGTCGATCGCGACGTCGCCGATTTATCGGGCGGCGAACGCCAGCGCGTCGCGCTCGGCCGCGCGCTGATGTCCGGCCCGTCGCTCCTGCTGCTCGACGAGCCGTTCGCGGCTGTCGACGTGCCGTTGCGCCGCCGCATCCTGCCGTACCTGCAGCGCGTGCGCGACGAGGTCCGCCTCCCGATCGTCTACGTGTCCCACGATCGGGAAGAAGTCGAGGAACTGGCGGACGTGATCGTGCGCGTGGAGGGTGGAAAAGTAACCGGAGTGGACGAAGTCACCGGACGTTAACGGAGAAGACCCTGGAGGGTTTCAGGTCATTCTCGGTTGGCGATTGGCCATTGTACCGGACGGTTGGAGTATGGGACGAAAGCAGGGACGATCTGTTAGCATGCATCCCCCGCATGTACTGTCCGGTTTTGGTTTGCACTGCGCAATAGCCAAAGGAACGACGATGAAACTACGCCGACGCCCGCGACTGCTCCTGGCGATTGCCGCCCTCGTCCTTGCGCCGCTGTTCGGACCCGCTGCCTCGCTACAGCAGGCGCCAAAACATGCCGTCGAGGTCGAGGACGTCATTGCGTGGAAGGCGATCGGCGCCACGGTCCTGTCGAATGACGGCCAGTGGTTCGGCTATCGGCTCGCCCCCCAGGAAGGGGACGGCGAGGTCGTCCTGAAGCGCGCGCGCGGCGATAACAAGGAGCTGCGGTTTCCAATCGGCGAGCAGCCGCAGGCGGGTGACGGCGGTGGCGGCCGTGGCGGCGCAGGCGGCGCGACGTCCACGCTCGCGTTTTCGGATGACGCGAAGTGGGTGGCGTTTACGACGTATCCGACACGGCAGGCCGCGCTGCGGCTGAAGCGGCAGCGCCGGCCGATTCAGTCCAGCGTGACGGTCGTAAGCCTGGCGACCGGCGACAAGAAGGAGTATCCGAAGACTCGCCGCTTCGCATTCTCCGGCGAGTCCGCGGGCTGGATTGCGCTGCATCGCTACGGCGCGGACGCGCCTCAGGGCGGAGGGGGAGCCGCGGCGGCGGGCGGCGGCGCTGGAGGACGTGGGGGCGCGGCCGCCGCCGGCGCGACCGACCGCCCGCGCGGCACCGATTTGATCCTTCGCGACCTCGCGACCGGCGCGGAGCTGAACATCGGCAACGTCAGCGACTTCTCGTTCCGCAAGGACGGCCGGCTGCTGGCCTTCGCGATCGATGCGCTGGACAAGGCGGGCAACGGCCTCCAGGTGCGCGACATGACGACCGGCGCCGTCTCCCCGATCGACAGCGGGAGCGCGTCCTACGAGCGGATCACGTGGACCGACAAGGGAGACGCGCTCGCGGTGCTCAAGGGTACGGACGACAAGGCGTATCGCGACAAGTTCTATTCGGTCGTCGGCGTCACGGATCTCATCGCCGCCGCGCCGCGCAAGGTCGTCTTCGATCCCGCGACGGACCCTTCGGTGCCCAAGGGGATGACGATCAGCCCGAACCGGGATCCGCAGTGGACCGACGACCTCCAGGCGCTCGTCTTCGGCCTGTATGAGCCGCGCCACAAGGACGCCGCCGACGATGCGTCCGCGGATGCTCCCGCGGGTGACGCCGCGCCCGCCGCGGCCGACAGCAGCGCGACGGCGAACGCCCCGGCAAATGAAGACAAGGTCGATCTCGTCCTCTGGCACTACAAGGATCCGCGCCTGCAGACGCAGCAGGAAGTGCAGGAGGCGCGCGATCGCGCCTTCAACTACGTCGCCGAGTACCGCGTGCAGCCGAAGACGTTCATCCGGCTCGCCGACGACGAGATGCGCACCGTGACCGTGAACCCGAAGAGCCAGTGGGCCGTGGGCACGGATGATCGGGAGTACGAGCTCCTCGGCAGTCTCGACGGCCGACGCCATGAAGACGTGTACGCGGTCGACATGACCACCGGCGCGCGCAAGCTCGCGGTGAAGCACCTTCGCTATTTTTCGGGCGCCTCGCCGGACGGCTCGAAGATTCTCTACTTCGAGAACGGCGACTACCACGTGTACGCGCTCGCGACCGGCCAGGACAAGAACATCACGCAGGGGCTCGCCGTGTCGTTCGTCGACGTCGAAGACGACCACAACGAGGTGAAGCCGCCGGTCAACGCGGTTGGCTGGGCGAGCGACAACAAGACCGTCCTTCTCAGCGACGCGTGGGACATCTGGCGGGTGCCGACCGACGGCGGCCAGGCCGTGAACCTCACCGTCAACGGCAAGAAGGAATCCGTCCGCTACCAGCAGCGCTTCCCCCTGGAGGCGCGGGACGGCCGCGACCTCGGCATCGATCTGTCGAAGCCGCAGTACTTCCGCGTGTACGGCGAATGGACCAAGAAGGGGGGGATCGGCCGGGTCGATCCGGGCACGCCCGGCGTGAAGATGCTGGCCTGGTCGGATGCGTCCTATCCCCAAATGCTGAAGCCGAAGAACGGCGACGGATTCGTCTACACGCGCGGCACCTCGACCGAGCCGACCGACTACTACGCCGCGGACGCGTCGCTCGGGAACCCGGTGCGCCTCACCGATCAGCGGCCGCAGGTGGAGAAGTTCGCGTGGTCGCCGGGCGTGCAGCTCGTGAACTACACCAGCGAGAAGGGCGACAAGCTGCAGGCGGCGCTCTTCCTGCCGGCGAACTACGAGAAGGGGAAGGCCTACCCGACCGTCGTGAATTTCTACGAGAAGATGTCGCAGGGGGCCAACACGTTCGCCAACCCGAGTGCGAACGGCTTCAACCGGTCCGTGTACACCAGCGCCGGCTACGCGGTCTTCGTGCCGGACATTACCTATCGCGTCAACGATCCCGGCATGTCGGCGGTGTGGTGCATGGTGCCCGCCGTCAAGGCCGCCATCGCCACCGGCATCGTCGATCCCAGGCACATCGGCATCACCGGCCATTCGTGGGGCGGCTACCAGACGGCGTTTCTCGTGACGCAGACCGACATCTTCGCGGCGGCGGTCGCCGGCGCGCCGCTAACCGACATGGTCAGCATGTATTCGCTGGTCTACAAGAACAGCGGCGGATGGAACGGCGCGATCTTCGAGAGCAGCCAGGGGCGCTTCAAGGGGAGCTACTGGGACAACTGGGAGGCGTACTACCGCAACTCGCCGGTGTTCTTCGCGAAGAACGTCCACACGCCGCTGATGATCCTGCACAACGACAAGGACGGCGCGGTCGACTTCACCCAGGGCGTCGAGTACTTCAACACGCTGCGCCGGATGCAGAAGCCGGTCATCATGCTCGAGTACATCGGCGAGAACCACAGCCTGGCCAGGCGGCCGAACCAGCGCGACTACACGGTCCGCATGAAGGAATACTTCGATCACTACCTGATGGGCGCCCCCGCGCCCGACTGGATGGTGAACGGCGTGCCGCGCCTCAAGATGGAAGACCATCTGAAGGAGCGCGCGAAGCCGAAGACGCCGGCGA
>DAIUEK010000214.1:0-2361 GCA_036845165.1 Vicinamibacterales bacterium
TCGTCACCATGGGCCTCGTGCTCACCCGCGCGTACGTGCAGGCGCGGTCCCTCAACCTCGCGACCGACCTGGCGCGGTACGGGAGCGCGGCCGAATGGCGCGGCGTCTACTACCGCGGCGAGAAGATCGGGTTCACGGTCAGTCAAACGAGTCCCACGGCCGACGGCTTCGAGGTGCAGGAGGACGCGCGCCTGCAGATGGCGCTGCTCGGCGCCACCACCGCGGCGCTCATCCGGACCACGGCGCAGCTCGATCGCGAATTCGCGCTGCGCGCGTTCGAATTCTCGCTCGATCCGGGCACGGGTCCGGTCCTGGTGAGCGGACGCGTGTCGGGCACGCACGTGAGCCTCACGATCAAGACGCCGAGCGGCACGCAGACCGAAGAACGGGACCTGCCCGAGGCCCCCGTGCTCGCCCTGAACCTGCCGCGCCGGCTGGCGAGCCAGGGCTTCAAGCCCGGCACCCAGCGGCAATTCATGGTGTTCGATCCGGCCACGCTCAGGAACGAGGCGGTCACGATCGACATCGGCAAGCGCGAGCTGGTCAACCTGGACTCGGTCGAGCCCGTGGTCATCCGCGGCCGCACGGTGTATCGCATGGCGAACCACATCATGCCGGCCTTCCGCGTCGACATGACGTTCTCCGGCCTGAAGACCTCCTCGTGGATCACCGACACGGGCGACGTCGTGCGCGAGGAGAGCCAGTTGGGGCTCATGTCGGTGCGCGAGACGCCCGAGGTCGCGCGCCGCATGGCGATCAGCCGCGGGATCCAGGGGGACCTGCTCGAGGCCGCCGCCGTCATCCCGCAATCGGCGTTGAAGACGCGCATCACCGATTCCCGCGACGTGCGGCGGATCCGGATTCGCCTCGAAGGGGCGGACATGGCCAATCCCGACATGCAGGGGGCGGGGCAGTCGGTCGACGGCGACGTCCTGGAGATTCGCGACGCCCGGTCGCTAAGCGCCACGGCGCCGGACCCGGACATCGCCCGCTACCTCCGGCCCGAGCCGTTCATTGAAAGCGACGATCCGGGCATCCTCGCGGAAGCCGAGGCGGCGGTCGTTGGCGTCACCGAGCCGCGCGCCCGCGCGGAACGTCTCACGCGCCGCGTGAACGCGATGCTCGACAAGAAGCCCACGGTCAGCCTGCCCTCAGCCCGCGAGGTCCTGCGCACGAAGGTGGGGGACTGCAACGAGCACACCGCCCTGTACGTCGCGATGGCCCGCGCGATCGGCATTCCCGCGCGCATCGCCGTCGGCCTCGCATACGCGCGCGGCGCCTTCTACTATCACGCCTGGCCCGAGGTCTACCTCAGCGAAGGACGCGGCGGCCTCTGGCTGCCGGTGGATCCGACGTTCAACCAGTTTCCGGCCGACGCCGCGCACATCCGCCTCGCGCGCGGCGGCCTCGACAAGCAGGCCGCGATCCTCCCGCTCATCGGACACGTGAAGATGACCATTCTCGACCTCGAGCTGACGCCCAACTCCACGCCCATTCTCGTCGGCCGCGGCTCGGTGAACACACCGTCGCTGTCCCTCCCCTTTCCGGTCCGCGCCGGCCTGACGTGCTGGTCGAGTCCCATGCTCGCCCGATGATTGCGATTCACGACCTGGTCAAGCGATACGGCACGTTCACGGCCGTCGACGGCGTCAGCCTCGACGTCCAGCCGGGAGAGATCCACGGCTTCCTCGGCCCGAACGGCGCGGGCAAGACGACGACGTTCCGGATGATCGCGGGGCTGCTCAAGCCGACGTCCGGCCGGATCCTCGTCAACGATCACGACCTCGCCACGAACCCGGAAGCGGCGAAGGCCTCGCTCGGCTTCATTCCGGACCGGCCGTTCATTTACGAGAAGCTGACGGCGGGGGAGTTCCTGCGTTTCCACGCGGGACTCTACGGGATGGACGAGGCGACCGTGGGCACGCGCGTGCGCGAGATGCTCGCGCTCTTCGAGCTGGGCCGCTGGGAGAACGAGCTCGTCGAGAGCTTCTCGCACGGCATGAAGCAGCGCCTCGTCATGAGCGCCGCGTTCCTGCACCGGCCCCGCGCCGTCCTCGTGGACGAGCCGATGATCGGCCTGGATCCGCGCGGGGCGCGGCTCATCAAGGACGTCTTCCGCCGCATGAGCGCGCGCGGCGTGGCGATCCTCATGAGCACGCACACGCTCGAAGTCGCGCAGGAGATGTGCGATCGCATCAGCATCATCCTGAAAGGCCGGATCATCGCGCGCGGCACGGTCGATGAGCTGCGCGCGCTCGCGCAGGGGGCCGGAGGCCCCGAGGGTGCCGGTGACGCGCATCAACTCACCGACGTCTTCCTGCGGCTCACCGGGGGCAGCGCCTTGCAGGAAATCGACGAAGT
>DAIUEK010000214.1:2461-4460 GCA_036845165.1 Vicinamibacterales bacterium
CCGACGTCTTCCTGCGGCTCACCGGGGGCAGCGCCTTGCAGGAAATCGACGAAGTTTTGTGACGGGTTCAAGGGGTTCAAGGGGTTCGGAATGACGCAGGCGTTTCCGTATCTGTTGCTCCCGTCGATCTGGTCGTCGCGCAATCGGGCCCGGCGGCGCGAGCGTGGCGACGGGATGCGCGCGGTGTTCTTCGGCCTCATGGGGCTCGGCGTGTGCGGCGCCATCTTCGCCGGGGCGTTCTGGCTGACGCTGCAGCTCGCGGACTACGCGGACTTCGGCGATTACCTGCTGCGGCTGGGCCTCTCCTGGCTGTTCCTGACGTTCCTCTCGTTCCTCGCCTTCAGCGGCATCGTCACCGCGCTGTCCACGTTTTTCCTGTCGGACGATTTGCGGCTGCTGCTCGCGGCCCCCGTGGCCGCGCGCCGGCTGTTTCACGCGCGCTTCCTCCGCACCGTCGCGCAGTCCTCCTGGATGGTCGTCGTCTTCATCGTCCCGGCGCTGGTGGGGATCGGCCTCGGCCACTGTGCGCCGGTCGCGTACTACTTTCTTTCGATCCTCGCCGTGGCGCCCTTCGTCATCATCCCGATCGCGATCGGGACGGCCGTCACGCTGCTCCTGGTGAACATCTTCCCGGCGCGCCGCGCCCGCGACATCCTGATGCTCATGGGGCTGCTCTTCGCGGGCAGCCTCGTGGTGCTGCTGCGCATGATTCAGCCCGAGCAGCTGCTGCGCGTCGAGTCGCTGCCTGATGTGACGGACTTCTTCGCCACGCTGCAGTCGCCCATCACGCCGCTGCTGCCGTCCTTCTGGGTCGCGGAGACGGTGTTTGCCGCCTTGCAGGGACGGTTCGACCTGCTCCACATGGCGGCGCTGTGGACGACGGCGTTCGGGCTGGTCGTGCTGGTCGCCGCGGCGAGCGAGCGCTGGCACTTCGCGGGCTTCAGCAAGGCGCAGGAGGCGCGCAAGACGCGGTTCACGCGCTTCGAGGTGATCGATCGCGTCACGCGCGCCATGCCGATGTCCACCGTGCAGCGGCACCTGCTCGTGAAGGACCTGAAGATCTTCCTGCGCGACGTCAGCCAGTGGTCGCAGTTGCTGCTGCTGCTCGCCCTGGTGCTCGTGTATCTCTACAACTTCCGCGTGCTGGACCTGGACAAGATCCCCTACATGAGCGGGATGGTGAAGAACGTCTACGCCTTCGTCAATCTCGCGATGGCGGGGCTCGTCATGTCCACCGTCTGCGCGCGGTTCGTCTTCCCGGCGGTGTCGGCCGAAGGCGCGGCGTTCTGGATCATCCGCACCGCGCCGATTTCGCTCCGCGCGTTCCTCTGGTCCAAGTTCTGGACCGGCTTCGCGCCGGTGTTTCTCCTGACCGAGGGGCTGACCGTCGCGGCGAACGACTTTCTCGGCATCGACCCGCTGCTCCGGACCGTGTCGGCCATCGCCGTGTTCTTCATGAGCCTCGCGCTCGTCGGGCTCGCCACGGGGCTCGGCGCGCGGTATCCGCGGTTCAACGCCGAGAACCCGAGCCAGGTGGCGGGCTCGTACGGCGGCGTCGCCTTCATGATCCTGGCGGTCCTCTTCATGATCGCGCTCATCGTCCTCGTGGGCTGGCCGTCGTCGGTCCTGCTCTGGTACCGCGCCGCCCACATTCCCGTGTCGGCCCTGATGCGCACCGTCATGACCGCCTGTTTCGTGGCCGCCGGCGCGATGAGCCTGGCGACGTGGTGGTTCGGTATGCGCTCCGGCGTCAGGGCGCTCGACGCGATGGACGCCTAATCCGGCCCCGGCCCGACACGTTATACTCCGCTGGCCATGACTCTTTTCCAGGTGGATGACGAAGGACGGCTGTTCATTTCGCCGGTCCTCGAGGACTGGGGGGCGCTGGCGGAGTACGAGATCGACGTCGTGATCGACATGGAAGGCGGGCTCGACGAGTGCATTCCGACCAAGCCCGGGTCGTGCCTCTACGTCTATTTCCCGATTTTCGACGAGGGTC
>DAIUEK010000215.1:0-2045 GCA_036845165.1 Vicinamibacterales bacterium
TGCGAATGCAGACAGCGAGTGCCGCCGCCGTCGCGACCGGCCTGGCCGCCGGCAGCTTCCGCACCGACGAGGGCACGGCCGGCAGCGGCCGGAGCGCCGCGATGAGGTGTTCGACGTCCCGCTTACTTTTGTGCCGCGCCGCCGCCAGCAGGTTGGCGTGATTCTCCGGCGTCACGTGCGGAGCGAGCAGGCCGACAGACGTGAGCGTGAGGGACCCGTCCGCCAGGTGATCCAGGATCGCCGGGAAGCGCCGCGCGGCGCGCGCGGCCTCGATCCGGCCGTACGCCGCGTGTTCGGAGAAGTGGAGCACGTGGGTGCAATAGGTGAACAACGACGAACAGCCTTCACCCAGATACAGCTTCCGCGCGTCCAGTTCCATGAGCGCGGCGATGACGTGCGCCGTCGCATGGCGCTCGCGTTCAGCCAGTCGGTGGGTCTCCGCGATCAATTCACGATCCGACAGGGTGTGCAGCGCATCAACGTGAGCAAGAGTCGTTATGACTTCTGCATAACATCGGATCGATTCCCAGACCAGTGACGACTACCTCGTGAGCTATTACTCCACCAACGCCGATCCGGCGAAGAAGCGCCGCTCCATCGAAATCCGGATCAAGCCGAGCGCGAAGCACCGCGGCGACAAGTACCAGCTGTCGTACAAAACGTCATACACGCTGAAACCGCAGACCAGGGACTGAGGACGAGGGACCAAGGGACCAGGGACTAACGATCTTTTTCCTTCAGCCGCTGCTGCAACGCCTTCGCGCCGATCTTGGCCTGTCGCTTCAACTCCAGGCGCGACCGCTCGTCCTGCTGAGTCGTCTGGAACGCCTGCTCGTCCTGCAGTTTCCGGAAACTCTCGAGGCGGATCTCCGGGAGCGTGCCGTCCGCGACCGCGGCGCGCACGGCGCAGCCGGGCTCGGCGGCGTGCTGGCAGTCGCGGAACCGGCAGCCCTCAGCCAGCAACTCGATGTCGCTGAACGCGCCGGCGACTGACTCCCCTGTGTCCCACAGCTGCAGCTCGCGCATGCCGGGCGTGTCGATCAGGATCCCGCCACCCGGCAGGATCACGAGCTGGCGGCCGGTCGTCGTGTGACGCCCGCGGCTGTCCGACTCGCGCACTTCGCGCGTGCGGAAGACGTCTTCCCCCATGAGCGCGTTGGCGATCGACGACTTCCCCACGCCCGACGAGCCCAGAAGTGCGGCGGTGCAGCCCGGTTCGAGGAGCTCACGGACGACCGCCATCGACTCCGGCCGCCTGGCGGAGACGGCGAGCACCGGCACCCCCGGCGCCAGCGCCTGGATCTCGCTGATGAACGCCGCCGGATCGGCGACGAGGTCGGCCTTGTTGAGGACGATCACCGGCGCGGCGCCGCTGTCCCACGCGGTCACCAGATACCGCTCGATGCGGCGCGGATTGAAATCGTGGTCGAGCCCGGAGACGAGAAAGACGATGTCGATGTTGGCCGCGACGACCTGCTCCTCGGTCGGATTGCCGGCGGCGCGCCGGGAGAAGCGCGTCGCGCGCGGCAGGACGGCGCGGATGCGCGCGTCTCCGCTGTTCGCGGGCGGCTCCAGGGCGACCCAGTCGCCGACCGTCGGAAAATCCGCGCGCCCCGACGCCTCGTGCCGCAGCCGTCCCGCGACGCGCGCGAGTTGCTCCCCGGCGGGGGTCAGCACGCGGTAGATGTGCGTGTGCTCGAGCGACACGCGCGCCGGCTCGATCCCCTCCGCCTGAAACGGCGCGAACGCCTCCGCGAATCGGGGGGTCCAGCCCAGATCTTCGAGCGTCGTCGCCATCGCGGGTTACACTTTACAATACAAAGTCACTGTGTTACCGTCCCTGCATGCGCTACGTCCGAGCCGTCGCCTTCGCCCTTCTCGCCGCCGGCTGTGCCCCGCCCCCTGGATCGTTGACCGCACTCGCCGGACCCGCGCGCGAAGGGAACCTGGCGACGATGCAACGGCTCATCGCCGCCGGCGCGGATCCGAACGAAACCGATCCGGGCGGCAATCACTGGACGCCTCTGCTCCACGCCATCCACAAG
>DAIUEK010000215.1:2055-4436 GCA_036845165.1 Vicinamibacterales bacterium
ACAAGGAGCAGCCGGCGGCCGTCGACCTCCTGATCCGCTCCGGCGCCGACCCGAAGCTCGCCACGGCCAACGGCTTCTCTCCTCTTCTCATGGCTGTCGGGAGCGGCAACGCGGCGATCGTCCGCCGCCTGCTCGACGCGGGCGCCGATCCGCGGAGCGACGACCGGATCCTGCTCACCGCCATCTCGGGCGGCGCGCTGAGCGACCTCGACAATCCGCTGCTCGGCCGCTGCAACACCGAGGTCGTCAAGGCCCTCATGCAGCGCGCGCCAGACCTGCGCGTCCGCCCGGACGCACGCGGCAGGATCGCGACGCTGTTCGCGCGCTGGAACCACTGCAACGACGTGGTGCAAAGCATAACCCGGCAGGGTTCCTGATACGCCCGGCCGCATGGCCACGCCACCGTCAATGCCGAATGTCGAATGTCGAATGTCGAATGCCGGCCGTCAGGATCGCTGGCTCCACGGACTTGGGAAGATCGCGTCCGTCCAACCCCGGTCGGCCTCGAGCGAGTGCACCTTGCCGACGAGCGCATGGGCGTCCCCGTCGGGCGACAGGGCGTCACTGACCAGCACGCCGGGCCGCCACGACTCCAGCAGCTCCAGCGCCGCGTCCACGGATGCGACGATGCGGACGGAGGCGCCCCGCTGCTGGAGCGCCACGCTGAGCAGCTCGCGCGTGTCCTGGCCTCCGTCGAGCAGCAGCACGCGCAGGCCGTTCAGCGGCGTCGAGCTCACGCTCGGCAGCGACGGCACAACCGGGCGCGGCTGCTGATCGCTCGCATGCAGCGGCAGCGCGATCGAGAACAGCGCCCCGGGACCGTCGGTCCTGTTCGCCGCCGTGATGACGCCGCCGTGGCGCTCGACGAGCTCCCGTACGAGCGCCAGGCCCACTCCCAATCCGCCCGCGGCGCGGGTCGGCGACGAGTCCGCCTGCGTGAAACGATCGAAAATCCGCGGCAGGAACTCGGGATCGATCCCGGGTCCCGTGTCCGTCACGGTGATGCACGCCTCGTCGTGCGACTCGACCTGCACCCCGATCGTGCCGCCGCGCGGCGTGAACTTGATCGCGTTGGCCAGCAGATGCCAGACGACCTGTCGCAGGCGATTGGCGTCGCCGCGGACCACGAGCGGCGCGTCCGGGCTGCTGAGCTCAAGCGTCACGTCCTTGGCGGCCGCGGCCGTGGAGACCTGCGACACCGCGTCCGCGATCACCGCCGGCAGGGAGACCGGCCCCATGTCGATGCTCAGGCGCCCCGTCAGCGCCCGCGAGACGTCGAGCAGATCCGCGGTGAGCCGCGCCTCCAGGCGCACGTTGCGCTCGATCGATGCGAACCCCCGGCTCCTCGCCTCGCCATCGAGCTTGCCGGTCTTGATGAGGTGCAGCCACCCGAGCACGACGTTGAGCGGCGTGCGGAGTTCGTGGGAGAGCGTCGCGAGGAACTCGTCCTTCATCCGGCTGGCGGCTTCGGTCTCGAGCCGCGCCGCGTCGGCCAGGCTCGCCTGGCGTTCCGCCGTGTGCCGCGCGCGCCGGAGCTCCGCGACCAGCGCCGTCAGCAGCAGGCCCTGCCCGATGAAGAGCGCCAGATGCGTCTCGATGGCCGGCGAGCTCGCGTGGCCTGTCGCCACCGATCCGAGGACCGCGCCAAGAACGGTGACCGCGAGCGCACTGCCCGTCCCCGCGAACCAGGCGCTGCCGAGGACGGCGATACTCAAGAGCAGAAACAACCCGCCGTCGTCGATGACCGTGCCCGACGCGCGGTACCCCGCGAAGACGAGGATGACCGCGGTGAGCGCCACGACATGGCGAACAGGGGCCGCCACGGCCGGAAACGGATACGTTCCAGTGGCCCGGCTCATGGGGCGACTCGACCGTGAATCGTCCGTCTCGCCCGGCTCGACGGGCCCGGCCACACGTTCGTTGATGTCGCTCATCCCGACTTGATGTCCTACATGCTGCGTGCCGGACTTAGTGGAAGCCGCTTACCGTTTTGCAGCTCTGCCGTTGGGGCGGTGCGCGGCTCTTTGCGCGACCGGGATGACGAACTTCTCAGCCGTCAGGACCTCAGAGAAGCTGACGACCTTCACGTCCACCAGGCCGGCATCCTGTCCGGCCCGCATCATTTCTGATTCGGTCAGGTCTTTCGATCCCTTGGGCCGCAGCGTCCACAGGACCCCGTCCGCCTTGAGCCTGGGCACGAGCGAGGGCAGGCGCCGCAGATCGTTGCGATGCCGGAACACCGCGAAAATCATGTCCATGGGCTTGTTGCCGCCCATGCGGACGAGGGCGCCGCGCTCGCGCAGTTCGTCCATGAACTGGCAATCCCCCTCGACGCCGAGCACGAGGACCTCCGTGCCAGGCTTCACACCCAGCTTTTCAAT
>DAIUEK010000216.1:0-4434 GCA_036845165.1 Vicinamibacterales bacterium
AGATCCGCGCCGATCTCCACCACCACGACGTCTCCGACGGCGAGCACCGTGGCCGAGCGCGTCTCGCCGGTCAAGAGCGACATCTCCCCGAAGAATCCTCCGCGCTGAATACGCGCCAGCTCTTTGCGCGACGGCTCCAGCACGACGCTGACGCTGCCCGACAGGACGACGAACATCGACTGCCCGTCCTCTCCCTGGCGGACCACGGTCTCCCCGCTCCCATACATAGCCATCGGCGCGGACAGCGCAATCTGGTGCCGAAGCTCGGGCGGCAGCGTGGCGAAGAGATCGAGGCTGGCGAGCACCCGCTCTTCCTCCGCCACCTTGTCGTTGATGTCCGGCTCCTTCCAGTCCCTCTGGAACTGAACCTGGATGGGCCAGGGGATCTCGATGCCGTGGCGCTGGAACGAGTAGTAGATGGCGGTGCGGACCTCGTCGCGCGACTCGTCGTCTATCGCGTAGTCGTCGATCCAGAACCGCGCCCTGTAAGTAATCGCCGAGGCGTCGAACGCCAGCAGGAGGACGTCCGGCGCGGGGGCCGCGAGCACCCGCGAGGAGTGGCGGAGCGCCTCCATCAGGGCGGCCTTGACCTGGTTCGGCGGCACGAGGAACGACGCGCCCACGTCCACCTCGCGGCGGACCGGCGCCGCGGGCTGCGAGTAGTTGGTGATCGCTTCCTTGCCGACCACGTTGTTGGGCAGGATGACGAAGTTGCCGGCTTTCGTGCGCAGCTTCGTGGCGCGCCACGTGACTTCCGCCACGCGCCCCTCGAACTCTCCCACCCGGACCCACTGGCCGATATGAAACGGCTTCTCGCTCTGGATCGCGAGGCCGGCAAAGGCGTTGCCGAGCGTGTCCTGCAGGGCGAAGCCGATGACCACGGCGCTTACGGCGGACGTGGTGACGAGCTGCCCACCGAGAAACGTCGACGCCAGCAGCACCAGTGCAATGACGAAGGCGTCCTGGAGGATGCTGGGGAACCTGTCCGGCACGCGATCGGCGCGCAGCGGGTTGACGAGGAGGAAGACGACGGCGTTGATCAGCGACGCCGCCAGCGCGAGCTTGGCGAACTGGGCGATCTGCGTCTGCGTTTCCGGCGACATGCGGTTGCCGTAAAACGCCATCGCCACTTCGGCGGCGACGAATCCGACGAGCAGGACAAGAGAGAGTCGGAGCTTGCGCCGAATGAGCCTGTTGACCGTCAGGCTCATCATCCCGAGCGTCGCGGCGATCGCCGCGGCGCCCAGGATCAGATGTTCGGAATGCGCCGCCAACTACCCGGCGATGCCCTTCTTGAACGCGTCGAGCTCCGCGGCGGTGATCTTCACGCCGAGCACGCTCTTGTTGGGGCCGCCCGTGGCATCGCGATCGGGAGTGCCTCCGACTCCTCGCGCCCCTGCGGACGCCGTCTGTTGGGAAGCCTGGGTCTGCTTGCCGCCGGTGATGCCGCCAAGAAGACCACCCTTTTTCTTGGGCTCGTCGGCCTTCTTGTCGTCCTCTTTTTTCTTGTCGCCGCTCGCGAGCCCGGCGGCGCCCGAGACGTCCATGGCGATCTCGCTGGCCGGTTTCACGTCGAACGTGATGTTCTGCTTGTAGCGCGCGTCGACCGTCGCCTTGCCCGTCAGCTTCTCGTCGGCGATCTGCTTGGTGAGCTTGTCGATGCGATCCTTCGTCGCGGGGTGCGACGCGAACATGCCGTTCCGATCCTCGCGGCTGCCGTTGCGGGCGTCGATTTTCTTCAGGACTTCCACCATGCCGCTCGGCGCGTATCCGACCTTGTTCGCGAGCTGGATGCCCACCCTGTCGGCCTCGTTCTCGTCCTTCTGGCTGAATTCCCCTTCGAACACCTTGTTGAACGCCGCCCCCGCAAACTTTGCAATGAACTGATCGCGCATCGAACCACCGCCGCCGGCGAGCTCGGCTCCGGCGGAAATGCCCTTGCTCTGCTGGATCGCGTGCACCGTGTGCTTGGCGGTCACGTGTGTGATCTCGTGGCCGAGGACGCCGGCGAGCTCGGACTCGGACTTCATCATGCCGAGCAGCCCCTTCGTGATGTGGATAATGCCGCCGGGGGCCGCGTACGCGTTGACCCCGTCGGTGTCCAGGACGATGAACTTCCAGTCGAGATTCGGCGCCGTGCTCGCCTGCGCGAGCACGGTGCCGACGAGGCTCACGTACTTCGTGACGGGCTCGTTCTGGAACACGCCGAAGTGGTCGCGCAGCTTGAGGCTGACCTGTTCGCCAAGCTGCCGTTCTTCCTTGTCGTCGATCTTTATGTCGTCGTACTTGGCTTTCGCGTTGGCGCCCTTGTCTGCTATCCCTTTGAGTTTCCCAAGGCCGCCAAGCTGCGCGTGCGCCGGACTCGCCGTACCGATCGCGAACAACGCCGACAGGACGAATGCTGCTGCTTTCATGTCGCCTTCACCTCTTCCACCAAGGGAGCTGGAACCTGTACTTCGAAAATCTGCACGGCCTTGCTCTTGCCCTTGACCACGACGTCGCCGAGGGGCCGTATCTGAAAGTCACCCGTGAGCCGCGCGCGCGTGGCCTCGCTGATGATAATGCGGGTCTTGTATTCCTTGTTCAGCGATTCCAGCCGGGACCCCAGGTTTACGTTGTCGCCGATTACCGTGTAACTCATGATGGAGGACGACCCGATGTTACCCGCGATCATGTCGCCGGAGTTGACGCCGACGCCAATATCAAGCTGCGCCATCCCCTTGCTGAGCCAGACGCGGTTCAATTCGCCGAGTTCCTTCACCATGTCGACCGCCGTCTGGACCGCATGATCCGCGTGATCGGCATCGTCCAGCGGGGCGCTGAAGAGCGCCATCACCATGTCCCCGACGAACTTATCGACCGTGCCCTTGTGGCGGAACACGATTTCGACCATCCGGGAGAAGTACTCGTTCAACTGCCGGACGAGCTCCTCGGGATCGCCGCGCTCGGTGACGGTCGTGAACCCCCGGATGTCCGAGAACAAGACCGTCATTTCGCGCCGCTTTCCCCCGAGCTCCGCCTGGTCGGGGTTGGCCATGAGCTGTGAGTACACGTCGCGTGAGACATATCGGCCGAAGAGCTTCGCGACTTTTCGCTTTTCCTTGCCCTCGACGAAGTACTGGTAGGCCGCCCCGAAGAACAGCGCCAGGCTGCCCACGGCCAGCGGCTGGACGAGATTCAGCCACGAGCCGCCCTTGAACGCATGCACCGTGAACCACGTCCATCCGCCGAGGATCGCGAGCGAGACGAGCGTCGCGGCCGTGAACGGCAGGAACGCCGACAGCAGCCCGATGGACAGCGCGACGATGAGCACCGTCCCGATGCGCGAACGCCCGGACGCGGGCGTGATGAAGCGGTTCGCCAGGATGCTGTCCGCCATGCTGGCATGCAGCTGGATGCCGGGCATCGAACCGGATTGGCCGGTCGACATGGGTGTGGCGAAGACGTCGACCAGGCCGGACGCCGTCAACCCGATGAAGACGATCTTGTCCTTGAAGACGGCGGGATCGATCCTGGGCTTCTTCCCTTCCAGGATCTCTTGCTCTGCCGCGAAGATCTGGCGGAACTCGTACGCCGGATAGGGCCGCTCCAGGTCACCGGACGCATTCCTTACCAGCGCAGGTGCGCGGTAGTTGATGAGCATCGTCCATTGGTCGTGCCCGTTGACGCGCCTGCGCACCAGTGGAATGCGGCGATCCCCGATGCGCAGCACGTTGCCTTCCGCCGACACGTCTTCAGGACGGAAGCCGCCCGCGCGGAGCGCCGTGGCGACGCCGAGCGATGGCAGTTCTTTACCGTCATTCACGATGAACGGCGGCATCCGGCGCGCCGGGCCGTCGTCGTCGGGCGTCAGGAAGTTGTGGCCGAGAACCGCGGCCGCGTCCGTGAGATCCTGGTACGGCGGCAGCACGAGCGGCCGCGGCTCTGCGAGCGATCCGGCATGGAATGGCGATCCCTGCCACGTCGCCGCGTTCGCGTCCTTCTTCGCCGCGCCGGCGATCCCTTCGTACACCGCATCGGCGAGCATCACGACGTTGCCGGACTTCCGAGCCGAGTCCGCCAACGCGCGATCGCTCTGCCGGCCGCTCCACTTGTCGTTCGGATCGTCCCAGACGTAGGTCTCGACGCGGTCCTTCTCGGGCAGGATCATGTCAACCGCGACGACTTTCGCCGGCCCACGCCTGAGGAAGTCGATCGCAAAAGAAACCGCGAGTCGCGGCCAGGGCCAGCGGCCGAACACGTCCTGCATCTCGCGGATGCTGAGATCGTTGATCTCGACGAGGACGATGTCCTTGTTGACGGCGTCGGGGTTGGCGGCGAGCTGCATGCGCCAGTCGTAGGTCGTCAGCTCCAGGCGGTCCAGGAGATCGGTGGACGCGGCAAGCGACAGGACGATGACGGCGGCCAGCGCGCCGAGACCGAAACCCGCCGCGA
>DAIUEK010000217.1:0-4424 GCA_036845165.1 Vicinamibacterales bacterium
ATGAACATAGCGGTGCTGGGCGCGCAGTGGGGCGACGAAGGCAAGGGCAAGATCGTCGACCTCCTGACCCCGAATTTTTCGATTGTCGCGCGCTACCAGGGGGGCCATAACGCGGGGCACACCGTGTATGCCAACGGACGGAAGTTCGTCCTGCGTCTGCTGCCGTCCGGCATCCTGCACGCCGGCACGACGTGCGTCATCGGGAACGGGGTCGTCATCGATCCGCAGGCGCTCTTCGCGGAGATCGACGAGATCGCGGCCGCCGGCATCGCGATCGGTGACCGCCTGATCATCAGCGACAAGGCGCACCTGATCCTTCCGTACCACAAAGAGCTCGACCTCCTGAGCGAAGCGCGCCGGGGGGAGCGCAAGATCGGGACGACGTCGCGCGGGATCGGCCCGGCCTACGAGGACAAGATTGCGCGCCGCGGCGTGCGCGTCGGCGACCTCGCGAACACCGAGGCGCTCCGGAGCGCGGTCCGCCACAACGTGGACGCCCGCAACCGCCTCATCGGCGACTCGGTGATGGACGCGGACCAGGTGCTCGCGGAGCTGGGCGCCGCGTGGGCGCGCATGCGCCCCTGGGTCGCCGACGTGTCGCTGTTTCTCTCGCGCGCGCGGGCCGCGGGGAAGTCGATCATGTTCGAAGGGGCGCAGGGCACCCTGCTCGACATCGATCACGGGACCTATCCCTACGTCACCTCGTCGAACGCCACGGTCGGCGGCGTCTGCACCGGGCTCGGCGTGCCGCCGCGCGCGATCGACGGCGTGCTGGGCGTGGCGAAGGCGTATACGACCCGCGTCGGGGAAGGGCCGCTGCCCTCAGAGCTGACGGGGGAGATCGGCAACCGCCTGCGCGAGACCGGGCAGGAGTTCGGCGCCGTCACCGGGCGGCCGCGGCGCTGCGGTTGGTACGATGCGGTGGCGGTCCGCTATGCCGTCCGCGTGAACGGACTGGACGCGCTCGCGCTGACGAAGCTCGACGTGCTCGACGGGATGGAGGAGCTGCAGATCTGCACGGCGTACCGCTGCGGCGGGGAGACGTTGACCGAGTTCCCCGGAGAGATCGCGCAGCTGGCGGCGTGCGAGCCGGTGTACGAGTCCATGGCCGGCTGGAAGGCACCGACCAGGAGCGTCCGGCGCTACGCCGATCTGCCCAAGGCCGCCGAGCGCTACATCGCGCGCCTCGAGGAGCTGACAGGCGTGCCGGCCGCCGTGGTGTCCACGGGCTCCGCGCGCGAAGACACGATCATCCGGGACGACTCGGTCGCGGCGGCGTGGTTCGGAAAGCCGAAGGTCATTGGCGATTGGTGATTGTCCAATGAAGATTGCACGGAGTGGCGATTGTCGATTGGGCGTTCGCGGTCGCGCCGCAAATAGAGACCCCAGTCGTTTCCATCGGCAGTCGACAATCCGTGTATTCGTCAATGGCCAATCGCCAACCGCCAATAAGTCTGTCGCGCGGTTGTGAAATCGCTTCTAGACTATTGGGACTTGTTACGGGAGCAAAAGGTGTCGATCGCGGCGGCGTCGCTGTCGGTGAACTCGACCCCCGCGCGATACTGCGGCGCCTTGACCGCATTCGACATCTCGAACTTGGCCCAGGCGATGGCGCCGCGGAAGCGCATCTGAAAATCGTCGAACGGGATCGTGATCCGCACCTTCTGGTTCGGCCGGAGGATGGTCGGGGAGATGACCTGCGCGCCGACGGTCGAGAGATCGATCACCGCGGCGGGGCTGCCATCGAGGTGGAGCTCGACGCCGGCGCGGACGCGGAACCGCGGCGCGCGGCGCGTGCCGTGCCAGTCGAGCGCCTTCGGCGTTTCCGCGGTCGCAACAGGGGACGCGCTGGCCTGCGCCGCCGCCTCGGTGGCGTCGGCGTGTACGGCCGGCGCGGGCCTCTTTGCCGACGGTTTGACCACTTGCCGCGTGTAATCACCCGTATGCGACATCACGCGGACTTCCGCGTGGGCCAGCTGGGGATCGCTCTTGATGCGGTTGATGAGCGCGGCGCCACGCGGCGTGGCGGCAAACAGCCGCTCCAGCACGACCAGGCCCGGCCGCTCGTCCATGATGGTCTGCAGCGCCGGGATCGGCTCCGTGTCCGCGAACGTGACGATCTCGCCGTCGACCTTCACGCGATCGCGAAGGGCAGGCATCAGGTTGTGAGCAGCAATGACCACTGCGGCCGCCGGCATCCGGCCAGTCTAGCATGAGCAACAAATACGACGCCGAGGTCATCGTCGCGGGCGCCGGGCCCGCGGGCGCGACCGCCGCGCTCCGTCTGGCGCGCGCCGGCGTGCGGGTGTTGATGGTCGAGCGGTACCCTCTGCCACGCCAGAAACCCTGCGGCGGCGGCATCAGCACGCGCGTGCTCTCGCGCTTCGCCTGGCTGCCAGGTTCGCTCCACCGCATCCAAACGCATCCGGTCTCGAGCCTGTATCTCGAGGGGCCGTCGGGCCAGGTCTTCCGGATGCAGACCAGGGGCCCCGTCGTGATGTTGATCCGGCGCATCGAGTTCGACTACCTGCTCGCGTCGATGGCGATCGAGGCGGGCGCGGAGCTGCTCGCCCCGGCCCCAATCGCGCAGGCCCGGCAGGATGCGGACGGCGTGACGCTCCGGACGCGCGAGGGCCGCGAGCTCCGCGCGAGGCTGGTCATCGCGGCCGACGGCGTGAACAGCGTGATCGCGCGGCGGCTCGGGATGAACCCGGGCTGGCCCGCCGCGAAGCTGGCGCTCGACATGATGGAAGAGACGCCGGTCGAATCGCTGCGCGCGGCCGAGCCCGATACGCTGTCGGTGTTCTACGGCTACGGCGGCGCGCACGGCTACGCCTACCTCTTTCCCAAGCGCGAGCACGTGAACGTCGGCATCGGCTACGCGCTGCCGTACTTCCGCGCGCGGGTGGACCTGACGCCTTACGATCTCCAGCAGCAGCTCGTCGGCGATCTCCGCACGCGCGGGCTGATGGAGGGGGAGTCGCGGCGATCCCACTTCACCCCCTTCCTGATCCCGATTGGCGGTCCCCTGAAAAACACCGCCGCAGGGCGCGTGCTGCTTGCGGGTGACGCCGGCGGGTTCGTGAACGGATTCTCCGCCGAGGGGATCTACTACGCGATGGTCACTGGGGACCTGGCGGCGGGCGCGGTCCTCGCGTCGAGGCGCGAGGGGGCGTTCTCACCCGCGCGGGCGCGCCGCGCCTACGTCCGCGCCTGGCGCCACGAAATCGGCGGCGAGCTGCGCGACTCCGTCCTCATTCAGAAGTACCTGCTTCACAGCCCCGAGCGCATGGACCGCGTCGTCCGCGGCGCCAGGACCCGCCCGGAGTTCTCCGAGATCCTCGTGGACTATGCGAGCGGGCGGCTGTCGTACCGGGCGGCCCGGCGGCGCCTGCTGTGGCACTTTCCCCGACTGCTTCCCAGGCTCGCGTGGCTCGCGCTGAAATTGGGTCCGGCGCCGATCGCCGCGGACCCCGGCGACGCCCCCGCGAATGCGGGTCAGGTATAATCCGCGCACCTCTGCATGGCCGATTCCGGGATCTACCGCACGCCAGCGCTGCAAGGCTGGCAGCGCACGAACGTCGTCTCCGCGGCCAACTGCCTGCGCGAGCAGATCGCGCGTACGCCCGGGGACCAGAAGGTCCGCGCCGCCTACGAGGGACTGCTGGATCTCCTGGATCCGTCCCGGTTGCTCGCGCGCAAGCAGCGCGAGATGGCCGACGCCGCGCGCCAGGCGGCGACCGCCATCAAGGCTGAGCGCCGCGCCCAGGAGCGCCGCGCGGCCGATCGCCGCAAGGCCAATCTCGGTCCCTCGGGACCCGAACGCCGCCGCGGCGAGCGCCGCACGTCGGACCGCCGCCGCTAATGGCGCGCGCGGTCCTCTTCGACCTCGACGACACCCTCTTCGATCACCGGCGCTCCGCGCGCGCCGCGCTCACGCACGTCCACCGCGTGCACGGGCGCGGCTCCGCGTTCGACGCCTTCGAGCGGCAGCACACGAAATATCTCGAGGTGATGCACCTCGAGGTCCTCGCGGGACGGGTCGGCATCGACGATGCGCGGCGGGCGCGATTCAGGCACGTGTTCAAGGCCCTCGGCGTCACGCTGGACGAGGCCGGCGTCGAGGCGACCGCGGCGGCCTACCGTACCGGTTACCTCTCCGCGCGGCGCCCGCTCGACGGCGCCGCGGAGCTGCTGACGGCGCTCCGGCCGCATGCCCGCATCGCCATCGTCTCCAACAATCTCCTCGAGGAGCAGCAGGACAAGCTGGCGCACTGCGGCCTCGCGCCCTTCATCGACGCGCTGGTCGTCTCGGAAGACGTGGGCGTGTCGAAGCCGGCGCGGCTGATGTTCGACGTCGCGCTGGAGAGGCTGGGCGTGCCCGCGGCGGACGCGGTGATGGTCGGCGACTCCTGGGCCAACGA
>DAIUEK010000218.1:0-4398 GCA_036845165.1 Vicinamibacterales bacterium
CGGTGAATCCCTTCGCGTAGTCCGACCTGTGGCGCGAACCCGAGTTCCTTCCGCGCCCTCGAGATGTCGAAGGCGCGGCTCTTCGTAAAGAAATCCACGCGGCGGCGGTAGATCGGCGGCTCGATCCCGAACGGTGCGCAGAGGGCTTCGCAGGCCGCGCCCGCGAGCCAGAAGGGCCAGACGGGCAGACGCAGGCCTGGGGGCGGCACGCCCGCGTCCTGCGCGATCATCGCCGCGAGGTCGCTGAGCGTAGGGACGTCGCCGCCCGCCAGGATGTAGGTCCGTCCCGCCGCGGCGGGCACCTCGCCGCATAACCGAAAGCCCTCGACGAGATCGTCGATGTAGGTGAGGTGGTAGAAAATCTTTCCGTCGCCGAGAATCACGAAACGGCGACGCGCGACGCCGCGAAAGAGCTTCAACAGACGGCGATCGCCGGGGCCGTAGATGCCGCTCGGCCGCGCGATGACGAGCTCGATCCCGGTGCGCGCCGCGACCTCGCGCGCGAGACGCTCCCCTTCCACCTTCGCCACCTGGTACACGTCGCCCGGCCGGAGCGGGGCCTCCTCGTTCGCCGGCGGATGCTCGATGTCCCCGTGCACGCCGACCGTACTGCAGTGGACCACGCGCCGGACGCCCGCGCGTGCGGCCGCCTCCACGAGCTGGCCGACGGCCGTCGCGTTGACCTGTTGATACACGCTGCCTGGAAGACCCGCCTGCCGGTACAACGCGGCGATGTTGTAGACGACGTCAATCCCGGCGACGGCGGCAGGCAAGGTGTCGGGCTTCCTGAGATCGCCGATGCGGATCGGGATGCCGGCGGCGGACAGATGGTCGGCGCCGGCCGCGTGCCGGACCATCGCCGAGACCTCGTGCCCGCGGATCTTCAGCGCGCGGGCGAGATGCCCGCCGGTGAACCCGGTGGCGCCGGTGACTAGGACGCGCAACGCTCCGCCACGATCGTCACGGGGGATCCGAACAGCCGCGTCAGGCCGGTCCGTGCCATCACGCCTTCGACGCGCCGCGTCCACGTCTCCGAGTTGAGCCGCTTGTGCAGCGCGATCGGCAGGACGAACTGCCGGTGCTGACCGGTCACCTCGAAGCCTTCGGCCAGCAGGACGCGGGCCACCGCTCCTGGAGCCAACACCCGATACGCCTCGACCGATCGATTGACCGTGTGCGCCACGCGCCGGGTCGCGGCCTGGAGCGCCGCCGCGCTCCAGAGCGAGGGGTAATCGAACACGACACGCCCGCTCGAGACGCGGCACAGCTCGCCCAGCGCGGCGCGCCAGTCCGGCGTGTGCATCAGGACGCGCAGGCAGACGACCGCGTCGAAGCTGCGATCCGCAAAGTCCAGGCGATGCGCGTCCCCGCGCCTGAACGTGATCGCCGCGCCGCCTTCGCCGGGGGTTCCGCGTCCGAGGCCGGCGTCGCGGGCACGGCGCTCCGCGACCTCCAGCATCTCCGCGGACGCGTCGACGCCGGTGACGGTGGCGCCGCGCTTCGCGAGGGCGATCGCCGCGCGCCCCGTGCCGGTGCCGACGTCGAGGACGCGGCGGCCGGCGACCGGCGCCAGAAACGCCGCGATCTGCTGCTCCTGCGTCTCGGCGATCAGGCGGCCGATCGGGCCGCTGAAGCGCATCGCGTCGAACCGCTCCGCCATCGCGGGGTCGGCATAGACGGCGTAGCTGTAATGATCGGACTTGGTCACGCCACGCCGCCCGCCATCTGCGGCGCGCGGTCGGCGAACAGGTGCGCGCAGGCCTGGCGGGTGTGCGCCAGATAGGCCTCGTAGCTGTACTTCGTTTCCGCGAGGTGGCGGGCGCGCGCCCCCACCGCACGGGCGCGCTCCGGATCTGAAATCGCCGCCATGATCCCGGCGCCGAAGCCCTCGGGGGTCGCCTCGGTCAGGAACGCGACGTCGTCATCGAGCACCTGCGTGTGCGTGAGCAATCGGGTCGCGACGATCGGACGGCCGGAGCGGAGATACTGATAAATCTTCAGCGGCGTGTTGGTGCCGAGACTGCGCGGCGAGACGAGCACGTCGGCCGCGTCGAGAAACGCGGGAATCTCCTCCGCGGGACGCTGCCCCGCGAAAATCGTCGCGGGCCCGATGCCGGCCGCCGCGGCCTGCCGCCCGGCCGCCTCGACCTGATCGGGGCGCCCGCCGGCCAGCACGAGCCGCGCGTCGGGACGCTGCGCGATCACCTGCTTCATCGACGCGAACAGCAGGTCGAGGCCCTGGTACGCCTCGAAGGTACCCGTATACAGCACCATCGGCGCGCGTTCGTCGAGCTGCAGCGCGCCGCGCACGGCAAGACCGGAACCTTCGGTCGGCGTATCGCCGGATCCGGGCGCGTTCTCGATCAGCACCGACGGCACCGCCGTGTCGATCCCGCGCACGACGTCCTCCAGTTGCGGGCAGATCACGATCACCACGCGCGAATGGCGGACGACAAAGCGCTCCATCCAGCCGAAGCCGGCCTTGAGGACGCGTGATTTGCTATAGGCGAAGTTGGTGAGCTGCTGCGGCAGGCTCGAGTGCATGTCGTAGAGATGCGGCAGGCCGAGCAGTCCGGCGAGGACGACCCCGAAGAAGCTGCCTTCCTCGTGCGAATGGACCGCGTCGTACTTGTCGATCAGCGCGCGGCGGCACGCCGTCAGGAGCAGCGCCAGGTCGAGCGGGATCTTCTTCCACGACGGCCCTATCCCAATCTCCGTCATCAGCGGCGGACGCGCGCAGCGAAACACGCGCAGGCCGTTCATCGTCACGTCACGTCCAAACGGGTACGTCACGAGATCCACCGTGTGCCCCAGCGCAAGCAGGGCGCGAATGCGGTGGTACTCGCTGAAAGGGGTGCCCCGGGGCTCGAAAAACGGCTCCGGTGCGATCATCAGGATGCGCATCTGCAGGACAGGCGATTGTAGCATCCGTGCTACAGTGACGGATCCCTCCCGCTAGATATTGATGCCGAATACCGCCGACTCTTCGCGGCCCTCGCGCGCGCGCTCCCTGGCCATCAGCGCCGTCAAAGCCGCGGTCAGCCTCGGCCTGCTCGCGCTGCTCTTCTCGCGTGTCGACGTGTCCCGCCTCTGGAGTGTCGCGCGCCAGGCGTCGCCCGCGTGGCTCGCGGCGGCACTCCTGCTGTACTTCGGCATGGTGCTCGCGAGCGCGTGGCGCTGGGGCGTGCTCCTGCGCGCGCAGCACGTGACGCTACCCTACGGCGTCCTGACGCAGTCGTTCCTGGTCGCGACGTTCTTCAACAATTTCCTGCCGAGCAACATCGGCGGCGACGTCATCCGCATCGCCGACACGGCCGGGGCGGCCGGATCGAAGACGCTCGCCACGACCGTCGTGCTGATCGATCGCGGGATCGGGCTGCTCGGCCTCGCGCTGATGGCGGCCACCGGCGCCTCGCTGATGCACCGCATGGCGGTCGGCCCCGTCGGCCCCGGCATGCTGTGGGCAGGCTTCGGCCTCGGCGCGATGATCGCGACGCCGGCGCTGCTGATGCCGGAGACGGTCGGCAGGCTGCTTCAGCCCCTCCGGGTGTTCCACCAGGAATGGGTGGACGCGCGGATCGGGAAGCTCACCTACGCGCTGACGCGGTTCAAGGAAACCCCCACGGCGCTGGCGGCGTGTTTTGCCGGCGCCGTGGTCGTCCAGGGCCTGCTGGTCCTGTTCTACGTCGCCATCGCGCGCAGCATGCACATGCCCATCGGCTTCGCGGAGCTCGCCGTCATCGTCCCGGTTTCGTTCATCGTCCAGATGATTCCGCTGTCGGTGAACGGCTTCGGCGTGCGGGAAGCGACGTTCGGTTTCTACTTCACGCGGCTGGGCCTGCCGCTCGAATCCGCGATCGCCGTGTCGTTTGTCGGGGCGGCGCTGATTATGCTGTTTTCGCTGACCGGCGGGGTGGCGTACCTGCGGCGTTCCGTGATACAATAGCGGCCAAATCGGGCGGCTTCCCAGCAACCCTTTTCTCCCTAAAGTTAAAAGAACACAGGGCCGATAGGCCGGATGCACGCGTGTCTCCGCGTGCGCCTGCCCTGTCTGGTTCATTGTGGTTGTCGAGAGGTTAGCCATGACGTCACGTATCGCTCGAATCGCGTGCGGCCTGCTGGTGCTGGGGCTGGGCGGCTGCGAAGCCGCAAAGAGCGCCAATCCGACGGCCCCGACCGTCGCGGGACCGATTCCCGGTGTCAATATCTCCGCCCCGGTCATGCTCGAACCGGCGCAGGGGTTCAAGTTCAAGGAATCCGAACAGCCCATCCGGCTGGTCGTCCAGAACGCGACCACCTCGGGCGTTCGCGCGCTCACCTACACCTTCGAAGTCGCCAGCGACTCGGGCTTCGCGGCCAAGGTCTTCAGCCGGTCGAATGTCGCGCCCGGCGACGGCA
>DAIUEK010000219.1:0-1900 GCA_036845165.1 Vicinamibacterales bacterium
TCGAGCGGGTGGACAAGCTGCTCCTGCCCTCGGAGACGGGCGACACGTTCGCGCGCCGGTACTTCGAGGCCCTGCAGCGACAGCCGGCGGTTGTGCTCGCGCACGGCGACGTCAAGCGCGTGCTGAAAGGGGCCACTTGATTGGCGATTGGCCATTGACGATTACACGGATCGTCGAGTGCTGATTGACGATTGGCGACGCTGCGCGTGCACGATCGCGCCGAGAATAGGGCCCCAATCTTCACTCGCCACTCGCCACTCGGTCGCCGTCGTGTACAATCTGCGCCATCCAGACGACATCCAGATTCGATCGCTCGATCGTCGAGGGTCCGATCGCGCGTGCCGTGTGGCGGCTCGCATGGCCTACCGTGATCCAGAACATGATTGGCGGCCTCCAGGGCATCGTCGATCACGTGATGGTCGGCCACTACGTCGGGTTTACCGGCAACGCCGCGATCGGCGTCGGCTGGCAGATCTTCCTGGTCGTCGTCGTCTTCATATCGTCGCTCTTCACCGGCATGGGTGTGCTCGTCGCGCGCTTCGCCGGCGCGAACGAGCCCGACAAGGTCAATCGCGTCGTCTACCAGGCGTTCCTGACCTCGGTGGTGCTCGCGCTGGGCGTGCTGGCGCCGCTTGGTTACGTCCTGTCTCCCATGCTCCTCGACCTCGTCCGCGCATCACCCGAGGTCCGCGCCGCCGCGCTCCCGTACCTGCGGACGATGTTCGTGTGCAGCCTCGGGCAACTGCTGTATTTCATGATCGCCGGCGCGCTGCGCGCGGCGGGAGACGCGCGGACGGGCCTCCGGATCGGGATATGGATCATCGGGCTCAACGTCGGCCTGAACATGATCCTGATCCGCGGATGGGGCCCGATCCCGGGGTTCGGCGCGCAGGGCGCGGCGCTCGGGACCGCGATCGCCTCGACGGTGGCCTCCGCCGTGGGCATCTGGCTGATGGCCACCGGGCGCGTGGTCGTGAGCTTCATCGGGGTGCCGAGAAGACCCGACTGGCCGATCATCCGATCGCTCTTCCGCTTCGGGCTGCCGGCCGGCGTGCAGGGCGTGGCCATGAACGTGGCGGGCGTGCTGCTGCTTCGGTTCATGGGCTCGCTGCCGTATAGCGCGGAGGCGCAGGCGGCGTACGCCGTGTGCTACACGGAGCTCTTCGCCTTCATCACGTGGACCTCAGTCGGGCTGATGGGCGCGGCGTCCGCGATCGCGGGGCAGAATCTCGGCGCCGGCCGTCCCGATCGCAGCATACAGGCCGTGCAGGTCGCCGCCCGTTTCGGGTTGATGATCGCCGGCGCCATCGGCGTCATCTTCCTGCTCTTCGCTGACCAGTTGCTCGCCTTCTTCGGGCTGAACGATCCGACGGTCGTGCTCATTGGGCGCCAGTTGTTGCGGTACCTGAGCGTGTCGGGCCTGTTCGTCACGGTCGCGCTCACCTACACCGGCGGCCTGCAGGGTACCGGAGACACGCGGAGCCCGCTCTTCATCACGCTCATCGCGCAGATCGGCGTGCCGCTCGGACTCTGTTTCTATCTCCAGGGGACCGGCCAGCTCCAGGCCTCCGGGATCTGGCTGGCCATCGTCCTTGGCCATTTCACGCGGTGCGTGTTGTCGGCCGCGCGGTTCCACCAGGGCCGCTGGCAACGGATCGCCGTGGACCTCGCGCGATGACGTCGGTTCCTCCAGCTGGAGCGCCTTTGCGGCGTGCTGGCAAGGAAGCGCGACAAGCGCGGTAAAAACGAGTACGGTGAGGATGGGACGTCGGGGTCTCATCGGGGGCAAGCACATCGAGATCGACGTCCGCCGGTAGCGTTCACTTATGAACCGCCTCACGCAGTCCGCGTACACATCGCTCCTGCGGCTGCTGAGCGCCGGCCGAGGACTGGCCTGGCG
>DAIUEK010000219.1:2000-4391 GCA_036845165.1 Vicinamibacterales bacterium
CCGCGTACACATCGCTCCTGCGGCTGCTGAGCGCCGGCCGAGGACTGGCCTGGCGGGTGGACGATGTCACGACGCTTCGGATCGACCCCCGGTGCCGCTGGATTCGCAATTCGTCGTATGAGGCGGACGTGGCCGCCTACCTGCGCGCGGGTATACGCCCGGGTCAGTGCTGCGTCGACGTCGGCGCGCACGTCGGCTTCTACGCGCTCCAGATGGCGCTGTGGACCGCCCCGGACGGCTGGGTGATCGCCTTCGAGCCGAATCCCACCGCGCGGGCGGTCCTGCAGGCGAACGTGTCGTTGAACCGTTTATCCGAACGCGTGACGATCGAACCGTCCGCGGCCGGCGCCGCACGCGGCACCGCCGATCTCTTCCACAGCGGAGACACGAGCGGATTGAGCCGTCTCGACGCGCCGAATCCCGATAGCTCGAGCGCGACCTCCGTGCGCGTCCCCGTGGTCACGCTCGACGAGTATTGCGCGATCCACCGGATCAGGCCGGACTGGATGCTGGTCGACGCGGAGGGCGCCGATCTGGCCGTCCTTCAGGGCGCAGCTGCGCTGCTCAGGGACACCCCGGTGCAGGTTGTCGTCGAAATGCACGCGTCGCTCTGGGATCCGCACCACACCACACCGGCGGGGTTCGAAGGGTTCCTCCACAGCTGCGGCCGCATCGCCGTGCCGATCACGGGCCAGCAGAACCCGTTCGTGGATTACGGCACCGTTGCGCTCCGGCGTGTGGATGGCGGCGCCTATCGTAGCTGAACCGTGGCCCATAGGTTGCATTTAGCTGAGTCTGTGTTCACGCGGCACCTGAAACTGCTCCGGTGGTTCATCGGGATCGTCGTCGGCGTCGTCCTCGGCCTGTGGATCGCCGTCGTCGTCGTGTCGCGCGCGCCCATCCTGCAGAAAAAGCTGGTGGAGGCGCTGAACGACCAGCTCGACGCGGACGTCGAGCTCGGCAGATTCGAGGTCAAGGCCTTCCCCGGCCTCCGCATCCACGGCGACGGCCTCAAACTGAGGCTGAAGGGCCAGGCCGAACCCCGCCCGTTCATCGAAGTGCATCATTTCGAAGTCTCGGGCAGCCTGTTCGGCCTGCTGCATCGCCAGCGGCGCTTCACGTCGGTGACGCTCGAAGGGCTCCGCATCACGATTCCGCCAAGGACAGCGAACGACGTGGAAGCCGGAAAGAAAGCCGTGACCACCGCCGAGGGGCCCGTGCTGATTGACCACGTCGAGGCGAAGGACGCGCAGCTCATCCTCGTCCCGAGGGATCCCCGCAAGGAGCCGAAGGTCTTCGCGATTCACAATCTCACGATCGAATCCGTCGGGTTCAACCGCACGATGCTCTTCATCGCCACGCTGACCAATCCCATCCCGGCGGGTGAGATCGCCACGAAGGGATCGTTCGGACCGTGGGTCAAGTCGGATCCCGGTCTCTCGCCGGTGAGCGGGCATTACAGCTTTGACCACGCGGACCTGAGTACGATCAAGGGGATCGCCGGCATCCTGAAATCCCTCGGGGAGTTCTCGGGTCACCTCCAGGAGATCGACGTGCGCGGCACGACCTCGACGCCGGACTTCAGCATCGACGCGTCTGGCACGCCCGTCCCGCTCGACACGACGTTCCACGCGGTCGTGGACGGCACGACCGGCAACACGTATCTGAAGCAGGTCGACGCGAAGCTGCAGGGCACCCCGATCACCGCGAGCGGGGCCATCGAATCGCAGCCTGGCGTGAAGGGGCGCACCGTCAAGCTCGACGTGGCGATCAGGGGCGGGCGCATCCAGGACGTCCTGAAACTCGCCGTCCGCGCGACGAGTCCCGTCATGTCGGGGAGGATGGCGCTGCAGGCGGTCCTCCTGCTGCCGCCGGGCGAGGCGAAGGTCATCGATCGCCTGAGGCTGAATGGCCGCTTTGCGCTCGATCGGGCGCAGTTCACCGACGCGGGGGTGCGGCAGAAGCTCGCGGAGATGAGCCGCCGCGCGCAAGGGAAGAAGCCCGACGAACCGATCGGGAAGATCGCGTCTGACATCCGCGGGCATTTTGTGCTGCGTGACGGCGCGATTCGTTTCGAGCCGCTCGGGTTCAACCTGCCCGGGGCCGACATTCAGCTGACGGGGGTGTACGGCATCCGGAGCCAGCAGCTGGATTTCTCCGGCACGCTGTCGATGGACGCGACGATCTCGCAGGCGGCCGGCGGCGGCATCAAGGGCTTCTTCCTGAAGGCGGTCGATTCGGTCTTCAAGAAGCAGGGGAAAGGGGCCGTCATCCCCATCACCATCAGCGGACCGCGCGATCAGCCCGCGTTCGGGGTCCGATGGGGAAGGGTATTCAAATAGGCTTTAGGCTTTAGGCTTTAGGCTTTAGGCTTTAGGCTTTAGGTATGAG
>DAIUEK010000220.1:0-1962 GCA_036845165.1 Vicinamibacterales bacterium
ATGCCGGACTTGACCAGGTCCTTGAACGCGCCGCTCTGGGCGTCGAAGCCCCAGTTGTACTCGTCCTTGTCCAGCACCTTGCCCGAGATCACCGCACCGTCCTCGCCGGCGTTCTCGGCGATCTGGCGCAGCGGCGTCAGTGCCGCCTTGCGCACGATCTCGATGCCGAAGCGCTGGTCGTCGTTGTCCGCCTTCAGCTTGGCCAGGATCAGGCTGGCGCGCGCCAGAGCGACGCCGCCGCCCGGCACGATGCCTTCCTCGACCGCGGCGCGGGTGGCGTGCATCGCGTCATCGACGCGGTCCTTGCGCTCCTTCACCTCGACCTCGGTGGCGCCGCCGACGCGGATCACCGCAACACCGCCGGCGAGCTTCGCCAGCCGCTCCTGCAGTTTCTCGCGGTCGTAGTCCGACGTGGTCTCTTCGACCTGCGTGCGGATCTGCTTCACGCGGCCCTCGATCTCCTTCTGCGTGCCGGACCCTTCGACGAGCGTCGTCGTGTCCTTGTCGATCGTGACCTTCTTGGCCTTGCCGAGGTCCTCGATCTTGATGTTCTCGAGCTTGAGGCCGAGGTCTTCCGTGATGGCCTTTCCGCCCGTGAGGATCGCGATGTCCTCGAGCATGTTCTTGCGGCGGTCACCGAAGCCCGGCGCCTTCACGGCCGCCGCCTGCAGCGTGCCCCGCAGCTTGTTGACCACGAGGGTGGCCAGCGCTTCGCCGTCGACGTCCTCGGCAACGATCAGCAGCGGACGCCCCGCGCGCGCCACCTGCTCGAGCAGGGGCAGGAGGTCCTTCATCGAGCTGATCTTCTTCTCGTGGATCAGGATGACGGGGTTCTCGAGCACCACTTCCATGCGCTCGGGATCGGTCACGAAGTACGGCGAGAGGTAGCCGCGGTCGAACTGCATGCCCTCGACGACCTCGAGCGAGGTCTCCATGGACTTGGCTTCCTCGACGGTGATGACGCCGTCCTTGCCGACCTTCTCCATCGCTTCCGCGATGATCTTGCCGATGGTCTCGTCGCTGTTCGCCGAGATCGTGCCGACCTGGGCGATGGCGGTGCCGCTGACCGGCTTCGCGGCCTTCTTCAGCTCCGCGACGACGGCTTCGACGGCCTTCTCGATGCCGCGCTTGAGCTCCATCGGGTTCGCGCCGGCGACGACGTTCTTCGCCCCCTCGCGGAAGATGGCCTGCGCGAGCACGGTCGCCGTCGTGGTGCCGTCACCCGCGATGTCCGAGGTCTTGCTCGCGACTTCGCGGACCATCTGCGCGCCCATGTTCTCGAGCGGGTCCTTGAGCTCGATCTCCTTCGCGACCGTCACGCCGTCCTTGGTGATGGTGGGGGAGCCGAACTTCTTGTCGAGCACGACGTTGCGGCCCTTGGGGCCGAGCGTCACCTTGACGGCGTTTGCAAGCTGGTTGACGCCGCGCAGGATCGCCTGCCGCGACTCCTCGCCGTAAATAATCTGTTTTGCCATGGTGCTGAATCTCCTCGGTTATTTCGTAACGACGCCGAGGATTTCTTCCTCGCGCATGATGAGGTATTCCTCACCGTCCATCTTGATTTCCTGGCCGGAATACTTGCCGAAGAGGATCGTGTCGCCTGTCTTGACGTCGAGCGGCGTCACCTTGCCGTCCTTCTCGACCTTGCCCTTGCCGACCGCGATCACCTTGCCCTGCTGCGGCTTTTCCTTCGCCGAGTCCGGGATGATGATGCCGCCGACCTTCTGCTCGCCCTCTTCGATGCGCAACACGATCACGCGGTCGTGCAGAGGGCGGATGCTCACCTTCGTCGCTGTAGCTGCCATCAGTCGTTACTCCGTTTGCTGGTAAAAGTGCCGTGGGCGCCAAGCCTGAAGGCCCGGCCCGCAGTGCCTACCGTGCGTTAGCACTCAGTAGGCCCGACTGCTAATTCTATGCAGGCACGCGGACGCTGTCAAGCAGTCCACGGATGAGACTGCTAAG
>DAIUEK010000220.1:2062-4388 GCA_036845165.1 Vicinamibacterales bacterium
CGGGCGATGGTGTTGCGGTGGAGCCCGAGCATATCGGCGGCGTCCCCGAGATTGCCCTTCGTCCGCTGCAGGGCGCGGGCGATGAACATCTTCTCGAACTCCCGCCGGGCGTCGTCGTAGTGGACGCCCGTGTCGAGCATTTCCGAGACGAGCCGTTCCATCTGATCCCGCACGGGGCCTACTGGAGCTCCCGATCCGACAGGCGCCGGAACGCTTCGACGTATTTCTCGCGCGTGCGGAGCACGACCGGCTCGGGTAGCGACGGGACCGGCGGCTGCTTGTTCCAGCGGATCTCTTCCAGGTAGTCGCGGACGTACTGCTTGTCGAAGCTCGGAATCGCGCCCCCCGGCTTGTACTGATCCTTCGGCCAGAAGCGCGACGAATCGGGCGTCAGGACCTCGTCGATGAGGACGACGTCGGCGGCGGGGTTGCCGGCGCCGACCAGTCCGAATTCGAGCTTGGTGTCGGCGATGATGATTCCCCTGGACTCGGCGTGCGCGCAGCCGCGGCGGTAGATCGCCAGGGTGAGCGCCTTGAGGCGCGCGACGAGATCGCCGCCGATGATCGTCGCGGCGTCCGCTTCGCTGATGTTGATGTCGTGGCCGCTGTCCGCCTTGGTCGCCGGCGTGAAGAGCACCTCGGGCAGGCGATCGGACTCGCGCAGGCCCGCCGGCAGCGTCACGCCGCACACACGGCCGGTCTGCTGGTACTCCTTCCAGCCGGACCCGGACAGATAGCCGCGCGCGACGCACTCGACCGGCACGGGGCGCGTGCGGCGGCACAACATGGCGCGGCCGCTGAGTGTGCCCGCGTGCGGCTGCAGCGCCGCGGGAAATGTCCGGACGTCCGTGGCAATGACGTGGTGCGGCACGAGATCGCCCATGCGCTCGAACCAGAACGCGGAGAGCTGGGTCAGGACCTTGCCTTTGTCGGGAATCCCCGAGCCGAGGACGTAATCGAACGCGGAGATGCGATCCGTCGCGACGATCAGCAGGACCTCGTCTGACTCGGGACCGACCCGGTAAATGTCGCGGACCTTGCCGCGGCCGTGAAGTATCAGATTGGGGAAGGACGTTTCGAGTAAAGGTGCGGTTGAAATCACGCGAAGCCTCGGAAGGAAGCCGGAAGCTTACACGACTCAGTTACCAGTTGCCAGTAACCAGTTTCCAGAAGACACGCGAACCCACGCTGGAAGCTGGCGGCTGGTTACTGGCGACTGGGTCACTTGCCCGCAGGCTTCCGCACCGTAATGCTCCCGCGCGTCGCGCGGAGCGTGAGCGTCGGGCCGCCGCCGTGGACTTTGCCGGTGGCGTGCTGGCTGGACCCCTCCGACGGCGTGATGCCGCCCTCCTCGATCGTGACGCGTCCTTCCGTCGACACGGCGTCGAGCGTGTACCCGCCCGGCGGCACGGTGACGTTGATGTCGCCGAGGTTGTAAATCGTCACAGGCGCCGGCGCGTCCAGCGTCACGTCGACGTCCGTACTCCGTCCGTCGATGCGGGCCTCGACGCGCAGGCCGTCGACCCGCAATTTTCCGCCGGTGCCGTTGAACCGCAGCGGCCCTTTCAAGCCTTTGAGGCCGTCCATCCGGATGTCGGCGTTCCGCGCCTCGATTTCGAGCGGTCCGATCACATCGCTGAGCGTCAGCTCGCCGCCGACGGCATCGAGCGCGACGAGGCCGGCCACGCCCTTGACGGTGCCGTGACTGTTACGCGTGTTCAGCTTCAGGGAATCGACGCGCTCGATCTCCAGCGCGCCGCCTGAATGCGTGAGCGTCACGTGGCCGGCCATGTCGCTGATCCGCGTCTCGCCGCGTGACCCCATGATGTCCGCCGACGCCAGGCCGGACACGACGAAACGGCCAGGATGCGGCTCCACGCGCAGCGTCAGACGCCGCGGGACCTTCAGGACGATCGTCGCCTGCAGCATCTGCGCGGAGCGCATCGTCACCGTCTCGAGGCTCATGACCAGGGCGTCGCCGATCCGCTCCAGCTTCAGCTTCGCCCCGCTCGCGAGCACGGTCGCTTCGGCGGTGTCGAACCCGCGTGCCGACACGTGCACCTCGGCCGCCACGTCGGCCCGGTCTTCGCCCGTGATGGTGATATCGCTCGACCTGGGGATGTTGACGCGAAGCAAGTGGAGGTCAGGGTCCACCGCGGCCGTCTGCTCGGAATTGGCGGTGGCGGACGCGCGGGCCCCCTGGATCGCGCGCCGCATGTTCTTGATGATGCCGCCCAGGCTCACCCCTTCCGATCCTGGGGGCGGGGGCGGCGCGGTGAACTGGTAGACGCCGATCCCCAGCACCACGAACAGCGAAATGAGGACT
>DAIUEK010000221.1:0-4383 GCA_036845165.1 Vicinamibacterales bacterium
TGATGACGATCTGCGTGGGGAAGCCGGAGCAGAGGATGACTTCGAGCGCCGCCGCTGCGCGTTCGATGGGAAGGACGACGGGGGACGCGCCGATCGGTGGTTCGATAATCGGCGCGGCCGGATCCACGCGGGCGACTGTACCACGTGGACCCGTAGGCCCGACCTTCCCACGTGTACCCGTAGGCCCGACCTTCAGGTCGGGCGTGCTGGAGCCAGCCGGTTGCTGATTCGATCACGCCCGACCTGAAGGTCGCGGGCGATCACGCCCGACCTGAAGGTCGGGCCTACGGGTGGATCCGTATCAACGCGTCGCCACCCGCACCGTCAGGGGCGCCGTGAGCCGCACAGAGAGACTCGCCCCTGGTCCAAGGCGGACGTCCTTGCCGCGCGTCGCGAGCACGTAACCCGTGCCGCCCGCGCCGCCGATGACGGCGCCTTTGCGCGCGGCCCCTTTGCCTCCGACGAGACGTCCGATCACGGCGCCCGCAGCCGCGGGGGCGATGATCTCGAGCGCGTCCTTCTCCTTCGTTGCCGGCGCCAGCCGCGAGACCGTCGCCGTGCTGATCTTCGACGAGCCGGCCCCCGGCGTATCGAGTTGCGTGAAGCGCATCGCGATGAGTCCCCGTCCCTTCACCCGGCCCGGGCGCCGCGCGGACGTCACGTGGCCGCTCACGGCGGCCCCGGCGGGCAGCACCTCGACGCCGTTCACCATCACCGCGCGGCGCAGGCGTCCCCTGACCGGCTGCTCGACGCGGCTCGTGTCGGACCCGACCGCGGTTTCGAGCGTCACCGGCAGCACCGTCCCCGCGCGCAGCGTCACCTCACGGTAGTTGGCGCCCTGGGCGGCTGCATTGCCTGAGCAGACAACAACGAACGCCAAGCTGCCTGCAAACGTAATCAATCGCTTCATATTCCATGTCCTCGCAGCTCCAGGGGTGCAACTCGGTTGCCAGTTACAGTTGCCGGTCGCCAGTCGCCAGCCGCCAGTAAGTGGTTGAGCTAGAACCTCATTTCTGCCTTCCGGCTGGAAACGGGACACTGGTTACTGACAACTGATCGGTAAAAACTACAGTGCTAGACTTTCAAGCGTGTCGATGCCGGCAGAAAACGAACGGGCGGCGGAAAACGAACGTGTGGAGGAGATAGACAAGCCCGTCGTCTCCGAGCGCGTCCTGATCGTCGAAGACGACCCCGCCACGCGCGTCGGCCTCGCCGAGCTCGTCCGGGCGTGGGGCTTCCAGACCGAGGAAGCGGCCAACGGCGAAGAGGCGATGGACAAGATCACCTCCTTCCGCCCCGCGATCATCGTCTCGGATCTCGTCATGCCGCGCATGGGTGGCCTCGAGCTCCTGCGTGCGTTGAAAGATCAGTTGTCCGATCTGACGATCATCCTGCTCACCGCGCAGGGGACCGTGGAGTCAGCGGTCGAGGCCATCAAGGAAGGAGCCTACGACTACCTGACGAAGCCCGTGGATCCCGCGCGGCTGCGCATCCTTCTTCAGAAGGCGGTCGAGCGCCGGGAGACGCTGCGCGAGGTCCAGCACCTGCGGCGGCAGCTCCGCGAACAGGGCAGCTTCGGCCGCTTTGTCGGCAACAGCCCGAGCATCCGCGCCGTCTATCGCTTGATCGAGCAGGCGGCGCCGACGAGCGCGTCGGTGCTCATCTGGGGTGAGTCAGGCACGGGCAAGGAGCTCGCCGCGCAGACGATCCACGAGCTGAGCCCGCGGGCGTCGTTTCCGTTTGTCGCGATCAACTGCGCGGCGATTCCGGAGACGCTGCTCGAGAGCGAGATCTTCGGCCACGAGAAGGGGGCGTTCACGGGGGCGAACGATCGCCGCATCGGCGTGTTCGAGCTGGCGCATCGCGGGACGCTGTTCCTCGACGAGATTGCCGAGATGGAGCCGGCGACGCAGGTGAAGCTGCTGCGCGTCCTGCAGGAGCGCACCTTCCGGCGCCTCGGCGGGCGGCAGGAGCAGTCGGTGGACGTGCGGGTCATCGCGGCGACGAACCAGAACCCGACCGAGGCGGTCCGGAACGGCAAGCTTCGCAAGGATCTGTACTACCGGTTGAACGTCTTCGCCATCGAGATCCCGCCGCTGCGCGACCGGCGGGACGACATCCCGCTGCTCGTCCAGCGGTTCCTCAACGAGTTCAACGCCGGCAACGAGAAGGCGGTCCGCGCCGTCGACCAGGAGGCGATGCAGATCCTCGAGCAGCACGCCTGGCCCGGCAACATCCGCGAGCTGAGAAACGTCATCGAGCGCGCCACAATCCTCTGCGACACCGACTTCATCCAGACGCGACACCTCCCCCCGTCCCTCGTTACGCGCGGCGAGGAAACGCTGCCCACCATGACGCTTACGCCGGGGACGACGGTCGATGAGGCGGAGCGGCGGTTGATCCTGCTGACGCTGGACCACACGCACAACAACAAGACGCGCGCCGCCGAGACGCTCGGCATCAGCTTGAAGACGCTGCATAACAAGCTCAATCGCATGAAGGGAGAGCGGGACGGCGAGTAGACAGTCCCGCCTGTTCATGTCAGTTCCCAGTTTCCGGCTTCCAGCTTCCGGCTTCCAGCTTCCAGCTTCCAGTTTCCCCCTTGCCGTCTGCGTGCTGGTAGCTGGGGACTGGCAACTGGTAACAGGCAGCTGACCCCGTGTCCATCAAGAGTCGTCAAGTCGCCGGGGTCACATCTCTCGTGGTCTTCATAGTGGCGTCGCTGTCGGCTTACCACCTCGCGACGCTCGCCCGCCTCAGCCTCCAGGAAAGCGCGTCGCGCGGCGACCTGTTGCGGCAGGCCATCTTCCAGCGCGCGCGCGAGGTCGTCCCCGGCGCGAAGGACCCCTATGCGGCGCTGCGGCAGGACGGCGGCATCCGCTCGCTGCTCCAATCGAGCATCGCCTACTCCGGCAACGTCACCTACGCGGCGATCGTGGACCGGCAGGGGATCGCCGTCGCGCACAGCTTCACCTCCGAGGAAGGGAAGCCGATCCCGGAGCAGGAGGAGTTGTCGAAGATCCTCGATCGCAACGCCGTCGCGCTGCTGCTGACGGTGTACTCGGACCGCACGTTCGAGAGCCGGCAGCCGCTGCTGTTCGGCGATCAGGAGTTCGGATCCATCCGGATCGGGATCTCGACGCTGCTGGTGAAGAACGAGCTGCAGAAGGCGTTCAAGCTGGCGCTGCAGAACGTGCTGCTCGCGCTGATTGTGTCCACGGTCGTCGCGATGCTGCTGGCGCAGTGGATGCTGCAGCCGATTCACGTCATCCAGAGCGGCCTGACGCGCCTGGGGCGCGGCGAGCTGGACGTCCGTCTGGAGCTTCCCCAGGGCGCGGAGTTCAAGGACCTCGGCAGCTCGTTCGACGCCGTCAGCGCGCAGCTCTCCGAGTCGCGCGCCAAGGCGCTCTCATCCCCCACCGACTTCGAGTCCGTCGTCGACAACCTGGAAGATGCCGTCGCGCTCTTCAGCCCGGACGGGAAGCTGATCTTCTGCAATCCCGCCATGGGGGTCGTCCTGCCACAGTTCGTCTCGTCACGCTCGGGCCGGCTCGCCGACATGGCGCCCGACGCGGACCCCGTCCGCGCGCTGATCGAGCGGACCCTGGCGTCCCGTCAAGCGCAGGGACCCGTATCGATTCAGGCGCCCGACGAACGCCTCCTCATGACCCACCCCATAGACGACGGGCAGGGGAAGTTCGTGGGGGCGATGCTCGTCGCGCGCAACCTGGGCTACATGACGCAGATGCACTCGACGCTGAACTACTCGCGCAAGCTGGCCGCGCTCGGCCGCCTCATGGCCGGCGTCGCGCACGAGGTGAAGAACCCCCTCAACGCGATGACGATCCACCTCGAGCTGCTCAAGGGCAAACTGGCGAAGGCTCTCGAACCCGCCGCCGCGACCGCGCCTCGCGCCTCGGACCTCGGACCTCGGACCTCGCACCTCGCGCCTCGATCCTCGGACCTCGCCAAACACATCGACATCATCGCCAGCGAGATCCAGCGGCTCGACCAGGTCCTCAACGGCTTCCTGAAATTCGCGCGCCCCGACGAGCTGAAGCTGCAGCCCGTCCAGCTCCCGGCCGTCATCAGCGACATCGTGACCTCCGTCACCCCGGAAGCGGAGCGGATGGGCGTGACGGTGAAGCACGAGTGCCCGGCGGACCTGCCCCCAATCAACGCGGACCCCGGCATGCTGCGCCAGGCGCTGCTGAACCTCGCGCTCAACGGCTGCCAGGCGATGCCCGACGGGGGGACGCTCCGCATCCTGTGCCGCGCCGCCTCCCGCGGCCGCGTCGAGATCGACATCGAAGACGCCGGCATCGGCATCGCGCCCGAGAACCTGCAGAAGATCTTCGACCTCTATTTCACGACCAAGGAAAA
>DAIUEK010000222.1:0-4335 GCA_036845165.1 Vicinamibacterales bacterium
GTCCTATCTGTGATGATGCCCACCATGAGAGGCGGAGGGGTGCGGGGCGGCGGCCGTGAAGGGGCGGGCCGCTCCGCGGTGGCGGCCCGGGCCGACGATCCCGCCAAAAAGAAGAAAGTCGACTATTCCAACGCCTGGCAGGAAGCCAGGACCCTGATCATCGCGCGCCGCGGGCGCCTGGGCCTGGGCCTGGCGCTGATGCTGGTCAACCGCCTCGCGGGGCTGGTGTTGCCGGCGACCTCCAAGTACCTGATTGACGACGTGATCGGGAAGCGGCAGGCGGAGCTGCTGGTGCCGCTGGCGCTATTGGCCGGCGGCGCCACGATCATCCAGGCGATCACCTCCTTCTCTTTGTCGCAAGTGCTGGGGGTGGCGGCGCAGAAGGCGATCACCGACATGCGGCGGCGCGTCGAGGCGCACGTCGCGCGGCTGCCCGTCCGGTACTTCGACTCCACCAAGTCCGGCGTGCTGATCTCGCGGATCATGACCGACGCCGAGGGCATTCGGAACCTCGTCGGCAACGGCCTGGTGCAGCTGGTCGGCAGCATCGTCACGGCCGTCCTCGCGCTGGCGTACCTGTTCTACCTGAACTGGGTCCTCACCCTCGTCAACATCGTCGCGCTCGGCGCGTTCGGCTTCGCGATGGCCACCGCGTTCAAGCGGCTGCGTCCACTCTTCCGCGAGCGCGGGAAGATCAACGCGGAGGTGACCGGCCGGCTGAACGAAACGCTCGGCGGCATCCGCATCGTCAAGACCTACACCGCCGAGAAGCGCGAAGAGCTGGTGTTCACCAAGGGGGTGCACAAGCTGTATCGCAACGTCGCGCAGTCGATCACCGGCGTCTCCGCGATCACCGCCTTTTCGACGGCGATCATCGGGATCATCGGCGTCATCATGATCATCGTCGGCGGCCGCTCGATTCTCGCCGGCCGGATGACGATCGGCGACTTCCTCAATTACATCCTGTTCACCGGCATGCTGGCCGCGCCGGTGGTCCAGATGGCGTCGATCGGCACGCAGATCAGCGAGGCCTTCGCCGGCCTCGATCGCATCCGCGAGCTGATGCAGATGACGACGGAGGACCAGGAGGACGCGACGAAGGCGCCGCTCGGAGAGATCGCCGGGGAGGTCGTGTTCGAGAAGGTGAGCTTCGAGTACAACACGGGGACGCTGGTCCTGAAGGAGGTCAGCTTCCGCGCCCCTGCGGGCACGACCACGGCGCTGGTCGGCTCGAGCGGATCGGGCAAGAGCACGCTCATCAGCCTCGTGATGGCGTTCAACCGTCCCCTCAGCGGCGGCATCTTCGTCGACGGCCAGGACCTGGCGAGCGTCCGGCTGCGCGATTACCGCGAGCAGCTCGGCGTCGTGCTGCAGGACAACTTCCTCTTCGACGGCAGCGTCGCGGACAACATCAAGTACGGCAAGCCCGACGCGACCCTGGAGGACATCAGGCGCGTGAGCGGGATCGCGCACGCGGACGAGTTCATCGAGACCTTCGAGAAGGGCTACGACACGATCGTGGGGGAGCGCGGCGTGAAGCTGTCCGGCGGCCAGCGGCAGCGCGTGTCGATCGCGCGCGCGATCCTGGCCGATCCGCGGATCCTCGTCCTCGACGAGGCGACGTCGAGCCTCGACAGCGAGAGCGAGTCGCTCATCCAGGACGGCCTGAAGTCGCTGCGCCAGGGCCGGACGACGTTCGTCATCGCGCACCGGCTGTCGACGATCCGCAGCGCGGACCAGATCCTGGTCCTCGAGCACGGCGAGATCATCGAGCGGGGCACGCACGCGGAGCTCATCGCGCTGGGCGGCCGCTACCGCACGCTCTACGACAAGCAGTACAACTTCGAAGCCGACCAGTTCATCAACCCGGGCGAGGACTTCACGCCGGCGCAGGACGAATCGAAGATTCCCGCGACGCTGCGACCGAACAACGCGCTCTGAACGACAGGAGACAGCAGACAGAAGACAGAATGCCTCGGGAGTCGATGTAAGATCGGCTTTCTGTCACCTGTCACCTGTCGTCTGTCATCTACTAATGCCGCAATTCATCTACACCATGCAGGGGCTCGGGAAGGTTCATCCGCCCGACCACGTCGTGCTCAAAGACATCTGGTTGTCGTTCCTGCCGGGGGCCAAGATCGGCGTCCTCGGGCTGAACGGCGCGGGCAAGAGCTCGATCCTGAAGATCATGTCCGGCGAGGATCGGCGGTTTGTCGGCGAGGCGTGGCCCGCCGACGGCATCAGCGTCGGGATGCTGCACCAGGAGCCGCGCCTCGATCCCGCGAAGACCGTGCTCGGCAACGTCGAGGAAGGGGTCGCCGACATCAAGGCGCTGCTGACGCGCTACGACGAAATCAACGCGGCGTTCGGCGAGGAGATGTCGCCCGAGGCGATGGAGAAGATCCTCGAGGAACAGGCGAGGGTCCAGGACGGGATCGAGGCCGCGAACGCGTGGGATCTCGACTCGCGCCTCGAGCTGGCGATGGACGCGCTGCGGCTGCCTCCGGGAGACGCGGAGGTCACGAACCTCTCCGGCGGTGAGCGCCGCCGCGTCGCGCTCTGCCGGCTGCTGCTCAAGTCGCCCGACCTGCTGCTGCTGGACGAGCCGACAAACCATCTCGACGCCGAGTCGGTCGCCTGGCTCGAGCGCTTTCTGAAGGACTATCCGGGCACCGTCGTCGCGGTCACGCACGATCGGTACTTCCTCGACAACGTTGCGGGCTGGATCCTCGAGCTCGATCGCGGCTCCGGGATCCCGTGGGAGGGGAACTACTCGTCCTGGCTCGAGCAGAAACGGGGTCGTCTGGCGCAGGAAGAGAAGACCGAGAGCAAGCGTCAGCGGACGCTCGAGCGCGAGCTGGACTGGATCCGCATGTCGCCGCGCGCGCGGCAGGCCAAGGGGAAGGCCCGCCTGAACGCGTACGAGGACCTGCTGAACGAGGAGACCGCGAAGAAGATCGAGCAGGTCGAGATCTACATTCCTCCCGGTCCGCGGCTCGGCGACATCGTCGTCGAGGCGCGCGACCTCAAGAAGGGCTACGGCGACACGCTGCTGATGGAGGACGTGAACTTCACGCTCCCGCGCGGCGGCATCGTCGGCGTCATCGGCCCCAACGGCGCCGGCAAAACGACGCTGTTCCGGATGATCACGGGGACGGAGCAGCCGGGCGGCGGCACGCTGCGGCTCGGCGAGACCGTGAAGGTCGGCTATGTCGATCAGGCGCGCGAGCTCGATCCCGAGAAGTCCGTCTTCGAGGAAATCACCGGAGGGGGCGAGGAGGTCGAGCTCGGGAAGCGCACCGTGCCGTCGCGCGCCTACGTCGCCTGGTTCAACTTCAAGGGGCGGGACCAGCAGCGCAAGGTCGGCCAGCTCTCGGGCGGTGAACGCAACCGCGTCCACTTGGCGAAGCTGTTGAAGGGGGGCGCGAACCTGCTGCTGCTGGACGAGCCGACCAACGACCTCGACGTCGACACGCTGCGCGCGCTCGAAGAGGCGCTCCTCAACTTCGCGGGCTGCGCGGTCGTCATCAGCCACGACCGCTGGTTCCTCGACCGCATCGCGACCCACATGCTGGCGTTCGAAGGGGACAGCAAAGTCGTCTGGTTCGAGGGGAACTACCAGGATTACGAGGCCGACCGGCACCGCCGGCTCGGGGCCGAGGCCGACCAGCCCCACCGTATCAAGTATCGTAAGCTGACCCGGTAGGCTTTGGGCTTTAGGCGTTGGGGGACTTTGGGGTTAGGCGCAGGCTTTCCTAAGGGCCAAGGCCTAAAGCCTAAAGGCCGAGGCCAAAAGCCCAGAATCTGGCGCCAGCCTTGCAACTCAACAGCCAGAGTGTGGATAGCGTGGACCGCAAGCCTTTCTGACGCTGTCGTTTACGAGGACATCGGTCGAGCGGCGGCGCCCGAAACCCACAGTCCAGCCAATTTAGGGCTGTCGAAAAGTGGCAGGAGTGCCGAAAAATGTCCCAGGGCCATGGCCGCTAACAACGCCGCCTCGTTACGAGGAGAGTCGGGCTTCACGCTCATCGACCTCCTGTTCACCGCGTCGCTGATCTGCACGCTCTGCACGATGGCGCTGCCGGGGTTGATGCGCGCGCGGGGGGCGGCGCAGTCGGCGTCCGCCGTCGGCACGCTCCGCGTCGTCAACAGCTCCCAGCTCAGTTTTGCCGTCACCTGCGGGTCCGGCTTCTACTCGCCCGACTTTCAGACGCTCGGCGTGGCGCCGCCCAACAGCCAGACGGCCTTTCTGCCGGCGGAGCTCTCGAGCGGCGCGTCGTTCCTGAAACAGGGCTACAGCTTCACCATGAGCGGCACGGCGCTGCCCGGCGCGCC
>DAIUEK010000223.1:0-4306 GCA_036845165.1 Vicinamibacterales bacterium
CCAGGCGAGCCAGCCGATGTACCCCTTCAACTGCATCAGCGGAAGGTCGGCTACCGCCGAGGCTCGGCCGATCGTGGCCATGTCCCCCAGGTTGTGGTAGTTGAACGCGCGCAACGCCTGCCCCTCCATCGCACGGATGATGTTCTGCGACGCGTGCGCCCCCATCTGGATCGCGACCTGCGCAACGCCCGGCAACGGTCGACCGTTGGACCCAGGAAGCGACGCGAGGTCGCCGATGACGAACACGTCGGGATGGCCAGGAATCGTCAGGTCCGGCTGCACGAGGACGCGCCCCACGCGATCAACGGGAACGCCCAGCGTCGCGCCAAGCGGTGAGGCCGCGACGCCGGCCGCCCACAGGACGGTGTCGGCCGCAATGCGGTCCGCTCCCGCCTCGACGAAGCCCGGCCCGATGCGCGTGACGAGGGTGCCCGTCCGCACCTCCACCCCCAGCCGCTCGAGGTCGCGCCGCGCGGCGTCGCGCAGCGGCTCGGGAAACGGCGGCAGGACGGCCGGGCCCCCTTCGAGGAGTATGATCTTCGACGAGGAGGGATCGAAGTGCCGGAAGTCCTTCGCGAGCGACTGTCTGGCGATCTCCGCGAGCGCGCCCGCCAGCTCCACGCCGGTCGGACCGCCTCCCACGATGACGAACGTCAGCAGCGCCTGGCGGCGTGCGGGGTCGGACTCGCGCTCCGCGCGCTCGAACGCGAGCAGCACCCGGCGGCGCATTTCGAGGGCATCTTCCAGCGTCTTCAAACCCGGCGCGTAGGGCAGCCAGTCGTCATGGCCGAAATACGCGTGCGTCGCGCCCGCCGCTACGATCAGGTAGTCGTAGTTGATCTCGGCGCCATCCGTGAGATGCACGACTTTGCGGTCGGCGTCGACGCGGTCGGCCTCGCCGAGCAGCACTTCCACGTTGGGCTGGTCCCGGACAATCCACCGGATGGGCGACGCGATGTCACCCGGCGACAACACCGCCATCGCCACCTGGTAGAGGAGCGGTTGAAAGACGTGATGATTGCGGCGATCGAGAATCGTGATGTCGACCGGCGCCCGGCGGAGCCGGCGCGCGGCATACAACCCGCCGAAACCGCCGCCGACGATAACCACGCGCGGCATCAGGCTCAACAGTACGACAAAAGCGCCGGAACGTGTATTGCCGCTAACCGCCGCCAATCAGCCGCAGGCCCGCCCATCCTGCAGGCGCGTCTCCCTTTTTTTCGCGCGTGGCGGCGATGGCCTGGCGCACCGCCTCCGTCGCCGTGACGCCTCGTGCCAGTCGCGCGTGAAATGCGGCGAGGAACGCGTCGGACGAAAAGCCATCCGCCGGCCATCGCCCGATGACCAGGGACGACACGCCGGCGGCGGCCGCCGCCCAGACGAGCGGGTCCATCGATCCGCCCACCCCCGCGGCGCCGAATGGCGTCGCGTCGGGAATCACGAGGATCCGCGCGCGCCCGCTGACGCCGAACCATTCCCGCGCTTCCCATCGTCCGTCATTGTTCGAGGCGTCACCGCCACCGCCGAGCAGGAGCGAGGAGAACAGCGGCGTCGGACCACTCAGTTGCAGCGGCGTCGCGGCGTGGACGATGTCCGAGGTTTCGAGGAGCGCGCGCCCGGCCGCCTCGGTGGCGTCGCTCCCGCTGCGAAGCGTGGCCGCCTCGCCGTAGACCTTGGCGATGTCCCGCGCGGCCGACAGCGACGCCTCGGCGTCCGGCGCCTTCCAGCCCGGCTGCGTCAACGCGATCTGGGCGCGGATGGCGTCGGGGATCGCGGGCGCGGCGAGGATGCCCGCGACGACGTGTTCCGGCGCGGGTGGCGAGCCTGCGATCCTGCGCTGCAGCGCGAGTGTCGCGAGCGACGTCGCGTAGGTCACGCGGACCGCGGACGCGAGGTCCTTCTCGCGGAAGGGTAGCGCTTCGAACGGGACCTTCCATAGTAGGTCGTCCGGCACGATGACACAGCGATCGCGGCCGTCGAGCCTCGCGGCGATCGGCGCCACGAGCACCGCCGCAATCGGTGCCGTCCGCGTGCGCCATTCGGCGGCGTCCTTCAGGACGGCGGGCTGCATCGCCTGCCCCACCTTGTCCGCGAGATCGCGCCGGTTGTACCGGACGATGGTGGCCGCGATGTCCGGCGCCGTCTCGCCGCGCGCCATCGACAGCACCAGGATCTCGTCGTCGGTCAGGAGGTACTCGACCACGAGCGCGCGCGAATCGGGAACGAGTGCGTTGAGATCTCCTGGCGGCTTCGGCCCGCCTTCGCCGCTCGGCGGCTTCCCGCCTTCGCCGCTACGCGGCTTCGGCGAGGCAGGCGGGATACCCCGCCACTGCTGAAGGTCGGGAAGCCGCGCGTACAGACGCGCCTGCTGATCCGTCCGCTTGGTCAGCAGCGTCGCGAGCTGCTGTTGGAGGCGCTCCAGGCGCGCGGGATCGGGACGTCCCGCGGACTGCTCCGCCCGCACCTGCGCGCGCGTCGAGACGAGCTCCCGGACGATCCCCTGCTCCTCTGACTGCTCCTCCGCGGTGGCGCCGCGCGTGATGTCGCGCTGGAAGCCCGCGAACTGGACGCGGCGGATGTGCGCGCGGCGCGCCTCGACGGCGGCCAGCGCGCCGGGCGCGTCCCCCTGCGTGGCGAGGGCGAACGCGAGGCCGGTCCACGCGCCGGCACTGTCGTCGAGCTGCCGGCGCGCCTCCGGGTTCGTCGGGGCATCGGCGGCCAGGCGGTCGATCGCCGCAATGGCGTCCTGGAATGATCCCCGCGCCTCGTCGTTCCGAGCCAGTTTGCGCAGCACCTCGCCCACGCGCACGTCCGCGCGCCAGGCGAGGTCCTCGCTCTTGACGAGCGCCGCGATCGCGCGCACCTTCTGCGCGCTCTCGAGCGCCGCCGGGTAATCGGCGGCGCCGGACTGCGCCATCGAGAGGCCGAGCCACGCGCGGCCCGAGTCTTCGTCGTGTTTCTGCTCTTCGAGCAAGCGAATCGCCGTGCGATACGCGGCGATCGCGTCGGCGTATTTCTCACGGGCCGCATGGCTGAACCCGATGCCCACCCACGCGTGCGCGACGCCCTCGGGGAGCTTGCCCGCCTCGAAGCGCGTCCGGCTCTCTGTATAGTTCGCGAGCGCCGCGTCGAACCGGCCGGCGGCGAGCTCGGTCAGCCCGAGCGAGCCGAACAACCGGCCGGCCGCCCCGGGATTGCTGTCGGCAAGGCGGCGCGCCTCGTCGAACGACGCGCGCGCCTGGTCGGTGTTCGCCAGCCGGAAGTGCAGGTCGCCGATGCTTTCGAGGGTGGCCGCCACTTCGGTCTTCGCGGCGGGAGCCATCAGCGTGCGCGCCCTCGCCTCGGACAGCACCTGCCCGTACGTGTCGAGCGCGGAGGCGAGATCGCCCTGGGCTGCGAAGACGCGCGCGAGCCCGTTGCGCGCGAAGGCCGCGCCCTGGGGATCCATGCCGGCCACGAGCAGATTCAGCGCGCGCCGGTAGGACGCGGTGGCCTCGTCGTAGTCCGCCTGGAGGTACTGCACGTTGCCGACGCTCACCAGCGTCCGCCCGATGGAGGCGCCCTCGTCCCGCTTCTCGTAGATGGCCAGCGCCTCGCGATAGGACGCGAGCGCGGGCGTGTACTCGCCGCGGGAATAGGAGACCGTCGCGAGCCCCAGCAACGACGCCGCGGTCGCTTCCGCATCGTCCATCTCGTGCGCGAGCGCCAGGCGCTGGTTGTAGAAGTCCGCGGCCTTCGCGTAGTCCTCGGCCGGGGCTGGCGCATTCGGCGCGGTCGCCAGGAAGTAGTACGCGTTCGCGATGTTCTGAAGCGTCTCGCTCTCGCTGCGGCGATCCTTCGTCGCGCGCGCGACGGCCAGAGCGAGCTCGAACAGCTCCCGCGCCTTCGCGTATTGCCCCGGGAACCCCGACGCCAGCGCGCTGGCGCGTTGGGCGAGGACGTATCGAAGCGAGCTGTTCAGCTCGGTCGGGTTCTCGGCCATCAGCCGGGCCCGACCGGCGGGGGCCGCGGCGATCAGATCATCCGCGAAGTCTTCAGCCAACGGCCCGTCGCGTATCAGCTTCCAGGTGGCGCCCTCCCTGCGCCACAACTGGGCATTCAGCATCGTCTGCCGCATCACGCCTGGCACATCATTGCGGACGATGGTCCGCGCGATCGCCAGGGCCACGCGGACGCGCGCCTCGTTGCCCTTGATCGTCACCGCCTGGACGTCTGCCGCGTACTCGGCGTCGCCGGCGCCAAAGACGACGAGAAACGACTCGCGCGAGATGCGCGGGTTCACGGCCGTGCTCCAGAAGCCGGCCGC
>DAIUEK010000224.1:0-4302 GCA_036845165.1 Vicinamibacterales bacterium
TCGTTCACAGTTTGCAGTGAACAGTTTGCAGTTGTGGTTCTCTCTGCGCTCTCGAACTGCTCACCGCGAACTGCCAACTGTCTACAGCTTCTCTACAATCCTGCCCCGCGTCACGTCACGCGGACTCAGTTCCAGCCGCACCCGATCGCCGACGAGCACGCGGATGAAATTCTTCCCCGGTCCGCCCGGCGTGTGCGCCGTAATCTGCCGCGGCCCGTCGATCTCCACCCGGTACTGCGCGTACGGCAGCGTTTCCCGGACAATCCCTTCAACCCTCATCGGACCAGAGACCATGGACTAGGGACTGACGACCACGGGTCGCATCGTGAGCACCAGTGGGCCGCCTTTCGTCACCGCCACGGTGTGCTCGAAGTGCGCCGACAGGCTGCCGTCCTTCGTCACCGCGGTCCACCCGTCCGACAGCACCTTCACCGCCGGGCGCCCCATGTTCACCATGGGCTCGATCGCGAGCGTCATGCCCTCGGCCATCCGCGGGCCGCGCCCCGGCTCGCCGTAGTTCGCGATCTGCGGCTCCTCGTGCAGCGCCGCACCGATCCCGTGCCCGACGAACTCGCGCACCACCGAGAACCCGTGCGCCTCGACATGCGCCTGGATGGCGTGGCTGATGTCCGAAATCCGGCCGCCGACCGCCACCTGCGCGATGCCCTTGTCGAGCGCCTCCTGCGTGACGCGCAGCAGCCGTGTCACGTCCTCGTCCACGGCGCCCACCGGCACCGTGACGGCGGAGTCGCCGTAGTACCCGTTCAGCTTCACGCCCATGTCGAGCGACACGATGTCGCCCGACACCAGCGGCTTCGCCGACGGAATCCCGTGCACCACCTGCTCGTTCACCGACGCGCACAGCGTCGCGGGATACCCGCGGTAGCCCTTGAACGCCGGCTCCGCCCCTCCGGCGCGGACCCTCGATTCCGCCGCCGCGTCCAGGTCCGCGGTCGTCACGCCGGGCGCGACCATCGCCGCGAGCTCCTCGAGGATCCGCGCGACCAGCTGGTTCGCGGCGCGCATCTTCTCGATCTCCGCGGCCGACTTGCAGACGATCACGCCCTGACCTCCCCCGGCCCCACCGACACCTCGCGAATCGCGCCGTCCATCGACGCCGTCACGACATCGGGCGGCTGGTTGCCGTCGATCGTCCGGAACGTCGGCCGCCCCGAGTAGAACTCCACGATCGGCCGCGTCTGGCGGTGGTACACCCTCAACCGCTCCCTCACGATCCCGTTGCCGTCGTCGGTGCGGACCACCAGCGCCCCGCCGCACGTGCCGCACGCGGCGATCCACTCGACCGGCGCGTTCACGCCGCAGCTGCCGCAGATGCGCCGCGCGGCGAGCCGCCGCAGGAGCGCCTCTTCCGGCACGACGATGTCGATCACGACCAGTGCCCCGCGGCCGTCCATGATGCCGTCGAGCGCCGTCGCCTGCGCCACCGTCCGCGGGAAGCCGTCGAGCACGAAGCCCGGACGCGTGTCCGGACGCGTCAACCGCTCCCCGACGATCCCGATCATCACCTCGTCGCCCACGAGTTCCCCGGCGTCCATCGTGGCCGTGGCGGCCTGCCCCATCGGGGTACCCGCCACCACCGCTTCCCGCAGGATGTCCCCCGTCGAGATCTTCGGGAGCCCGTGGGTCCTCGCGAACCGCTCCGCCTGCGTGCCCTTGCCGGCCCCCGGGGGGCCGAGCATGACGACGTTCAGCGCCAGGGTCGGACGCTGACTCACCTATTGGCCTCGTCGTCCACGGATGCGGGTCTTCTTCATGAACCCGTCGTAGTGGCGCATGATCAGCTGCGACTCCACCTGCTGGACCGTGTCCATGGCGACGCCGACGATGATCAAGAGCGACGTGCCGCCGAAGAAGAACTGCACGTTCATGCCCTCGGTGATGAACCGCGGCAGGTACATATCCAGCGACGGGCCGATGAACGGGATCGGCGCGACCTTGAACCCGCTGATGAGGAACTGCGGCAGCAGCGCCACGCATGCCAGGTAGACCGCGCCCACCAGCGTGATGCGCGTCAGGATCGTGTCGATGTACTCCGCCGTGCGCTTCCCCGGCCGGATGCCCGGGATGAACCCGCCGTACTTCCGCATGTTCTCGGCGACGTCATCGGGATTGAAGATGATCGCCGTGTAGAAATAGCAGAAGAAGATGATGCTGACGAGATACAGCAGGTTGTACAGCGGCATCCCGTAGTTGATCTGGTCGATCGCGCGGCGCAGGAACGACCCTTCCGAGCTCATGCCCTGCATCGTCATCGGGAAGGCGAGGATCGACGAGGCGAAGATGACCGGGATGACGCCCCCCGTGTTCACCTTCAGCGGGATGTGCGTGCTCGATCCGCCGTACATCCGCCGCCCGACGACCCGCTTCGCGTACTGCACCGTCACGCGCCGGTGCCCGCGCTCGACGAAGATGATGGCCGCCACGACGATGACCATCAGCACGACGAGGATCAGCACCCGGATGATGCCCATCTGGCCGAGGCGCATCTGTTCCATGGTCGACAGCACCGCATGCGGGAAGTTGACGACGATCCCCGCGAAGATGATGAGCGACATGCCGTTGCCGATGCCGCGCTCGGTGATCTGCTCGCCGAGCCACATGATGAACGCCGTGCCCGTCGTCAGGGTCAGGACGGTCATGAAGCGGAAGCCCCAGCCCGGGCTGTAGACCAGCGGCAGCCCGCCGGCGATGTTGGTCTGGTGCTCGAGATAGAGCGCGATGCCGAGCGCCTGGACGATGCTCAGCCCGATGGTGCCGTAGCGCGTGTACTGCGTGATCTTCCGGCGGCCGAGCTCGCCTTCCTTCGACAGGCGCTCGAGGTACGGCCAGACGACGGTCAGGAGCTGCAGGATGATCGACGCGCTGATATACGGCATGATGCCGAGCGCGAAGATCGTCATCTGCGACAGGTTCCTCCCCGAGAACATGTCGTAGAGCCCGAACATCGTGTTCTTGGCCTGGTCGGCCATCAGCGCGAGCGCCTCGGAGTTCACCCCGGGCGTCGGAATGTGGCCGCCGACGCGGTAGACGGCCAGCAGCCCGAGCGTGAAGAACACGCGCCAGCGCAGGTCCGAGACCGCGAAAATGTTTTTGAGACTGTCAGCGAGCATGTATATGTCCTAGGCGGGGTGAAGCCCTGCGCTACGCCAACACCTCGGCTTTGCCGCCGGCGGCGGCAATCTTCTCCGCGGCGGTCCCGCTGAACTTGTGCGCGCGGATCGTGAACGCCTTCGCGATGTCGCCGCGCCCAAGCACCTTGATGTCTCCCCGGCGGCCGACGAGCCCGTGCGCGCGGAGGAGCTCCGGCGTGACCTCGGTGCCCGCCGTGAACTGCTCGGCGATCGCGTCGAGGTTGACCACTTCGTATTCGACGCGGAACGGGTTGTGAAACCCGCGCTTGGGCACGCGGCGGTGCAGCGGCATCTGGCCGCCCTCGAACCCGCGCTTGTGCTTGAAGCCCGAGCGGGACTTCGCCCCCTTGTGGCCGCGCCCCGCGGTCTTCCCCTGGCCGGATCCCTGGCCACGGCCGACGCGCTTCTTCGCGTGCTTCGCACCCTTGGGGCGATGCAGATTAGAGAGATTCATGATTCTTGTCCCTGTCATTTCGTGATCCGGTGATTTCGTGATCACCAATTCACGAAATCTAACCAACCTCGACCAAGTGCCGCACCTTCTGGATCATCCCGCGCGTCGCGGCGGTGTCGGGCAGCTCCACGGAATGGCCGATCCGCCGCAGGCCCATGCCCTGGACGACCGCCGCCTGGTTCCTGTTGAAACCGATCGTGCTCTTCCGCAGCGTGATCGTCAGTTTTTTCGCCGCCGCGGCGGCTGTTGTCTTCGTCATCGTGATGTCCTCTTCCACCTTCAGGCGGAAGGTCCTTCTTCTTCTTTTCCGCGCAGCCTCAGCACCGATCCCGGATCCCTGAGATCCATCAGCCCCGCGAAGGTCGCCCGCACGACGTTATGGTGATTCGCGGAGCCGAGCGACTTCGTCATCACGTTCTGGATGCCGCAGGACTCGACGACCGCGCGGACCGCGCCGCCGGCGATGATCCCGGTGCCGTCGGGCGCCGGCTTGAGCAGCACCTGCCCGGCGCCGAAGCGCCCGAGCACGGGGTGCGGCACCGTCGTGCCCTTGAGCGGCACGCGGATGAGCGACTTCTTCGCCGCCTCGATGCCCTTCTTGATGGCCGACGGCACTTCCTTGGCCTTGCCGACGCCGAAGCCGACCACGCCGTGGCCGTCGCCGACGACGACCAGCGCGCTGAAGCTCAGGTTCTT
>DAIUEK010000225.1:0-4283 GCA_036845165.1 Vicinamibacterales bacterium
CCACGCACCCAGCTCGGCAGTTCGTCGACGTCCCCCGATCCGACTCATCACAATAAAGCTTTTGTTGTAAGGCACTTAGACAGCAAGAGCACAAGAAAATGGCCGGCTGGACGGACCGGTACACCGATTGCTCCACATCTGGGGAGCAACCAGTTATCCCACCGGAGCCGATCGGTTGACTACCTGCCTCGTCAGCCAAAAAGGACGGCTCACTTCCTCGAACCCGGGTTGGTAAGGCCCGCGGCCAAACTCAGATCGGGAGTTGAAGGCGAAAGCCTTCAACCTCCCGACTCCGACCCTCTTCCATTGGCGATTGGCGACTGCAGACTGAAGATTGGGATCCTCGCTGTCAACGAGCCTTGTATCGTGCCGAGGGTATAGGGCCTGGGATGCGCTTCGTCTGTCGGGAAGGCCCCATGCCCTTTGCCCGACAAGCGTCAGCCCCTCTTGCGCCAGTACCTCGCCAACCCTTGCCACGAATAGTTGAGCCCGCCGGCCTTGGTGTAGTCGGCGGCTTCCGTTTCGCCGACGCGGCGCGTGAGATCGAGGAACGCCTCGTCAGTAAATTTCTGCTGGCGATCCTCATCCGTCAGCGAGGCGTCCGCAAGAAGGCGCCGGACGCTGCGGCTCCACGCCTCCAGGTTCTCAAACATCCCTTCGAGATGCTGACGCGCGCCGTGGTAGGGCCCGAAGTGCGTGAGGAACAGCGTGTCCGGATCCCACGCGAGGATCTTCTGTTCGCTCGTGCGCCACGCCTCGATGTCGATGTCGGGCGGCGGCGTCGGCGGCATCACGTAAGTGCCCGACCCTCGACGGATCCCCGCCGTGTCACCGACAAACGCCACGCGCGACGCCGTGTCGAGATACGAGACGTGGTGCGACGCGTGGCCCGGCGTGTACTCGACTTTCACGTCGCGGCCGACGATCGACAGCGTCTCTCCGCCCTCCACGACGCGCAGGCTCCTGACCGCGACGGGCTTCACCTCGCCCCACAGGCGATCCATGTCCTGCCCGTAGAGGCGGCCCGCGCTCGCCATGAGCTTCGAGGGGTCGGCCATGTGCGGCGCGCCGCGGCCGTGGACGATGACCTCGATGTGCGGGTGCCGCTCGAGGATCGACCCCGTCGCACCGGCATGGTCCAGGTGGATGTGCGTAATCAGGATCTGGCGTACGTCGTCGAAACGGATCCCCTTTTTCTCAAGGGCCGCTGTCAGGTTCGCGAGTGTCGTCGTCGGCCCGGGGTCGATCAGGGCGACGCCTGGGGATCCATGGAGGATCGCCGTCGCGATGATCTGGGGGCGTCCGAGAAAGTCGAGATCGACGTAATCGAGACCGGACGCGAGAACAGGCATGAACCTCAGCGGGTGATGCTGGTGGTCGAACCGTAGGGACCGGGGTCGTCGGCAGGAGGTTTCCTGAACATGCGAATCGCCTGGTTCGCCACCGCGATGGCCAAATAGATGGTCACGGTCACCGCGCCGCCGCCTCGGCGGCTGTGGAGGCCCCAGTCGAAGTACCAGATCGCGAATCCAGCCACGGCGACGGTACCGAGTCTGAGCGCGAGTCCGCGCCAACGCCGACGCGCGGAGGCCTGACGGCGACCCAGAACCGCTGGATCCGGCGGTGGATCGAACTTTCCTGCGGATGGGTTTTCAAGCACGGCCTTGCTCCACCGCGCATCTTACCAGCTTGCTACAATGACTGGACAGGCATGGCCGGGACAGAGCGACAGACGGGCGGGCAGATCCTCGAGCGCACGAAGCAGGAAACCAGGAAACCTGAGCTGTTCAAGGTCCTCCTGCTGAACGACGACTACACGACGATGGATTTCGTCGTCGAGGTGCTCGAGACCGTCTTCAACAAGGCCCCGGTGGAGGCCTATCGAATCATGATGGCGGTTCACAATCAGGGCCAGGGGCTCTGCGGCGTCTACCCCTTCGAAGTCGCGGAAACCAAGGTGGCGACCGTGGTCGATCTTGCGCGCGGCAACGGCTTTCCGCTGCGCGCGGCAATGGAACCGGAATAGTGTTCAGTCCCTCTCTCGAGGTCATCCTCACCGTCGCGTACCGCGAAGCGGCCGCCCGGCATCACACGCACCTGACGCTGGAGCACCTGCTCTACGCGCTGGCGCACGATCCGGACGGCGAGCGGATCCTCGCCGCCTGCGGCGCCGATCTGCCCCAGCTGCGCCGCGATCTGGACAAGTACCTCGATGAGCACATCGAACGCTTCACCCGCGGGCAGGAGAAAGAGCCGGACCAGACGATGGCGTTCCGGCGCGTGCTGCAGACCGCGGTCCTGCACGTGCAGAGCGCGGGGCGGCAGGAAGTCCAGTCGGGAGATGTGCTGGCGGCGACGCTGCAGCAGTCCAAGTCGTACGCGGCGCAGCTGCTCGCCGCGCAGGGGGTGTCGCGGCTCGACATTCTCGAATACATCACCCACGGCATCAGCAAGGTGCCGCCCTCGCCCGGCGGCGGCGCGGACGCCGAGACGCCCGCCGGCGACGCGGACTCGGGCCTCGGCGACCGCGGCACCGCGACCGCGCGCGATCCTCTGGGCGCATATGCGCTGAACCTTACCGACCGCGCGAAGGACGGCTTGCTCGATCCGCTGATCGGCCGCGCCTCGGAGCTGCAACGCACGCTCGAGATCCTCTGCCGCCGGCGGAAGAACAATCCGGTCTTCGTCGGCGACGCGGGGGTCGGCAAGACCGCGCTCGCCGAAGGCCTCGCCACACGCCTGCTGCAGGACGACGTCCCCGAGGTGCTGCAGGGCGCCGAAGTCTTCTCGCTCGACACGGCGGCGCTGCTCGCCGGGACGCGGTTCCGCGGCGACTTCGAAGAGCGCTTCAAGGCGGTCATCACGGCGCTCGGCAAGCACACGATGCCGATCCTCTTCATCGACGAAATCCACTCCACGGTCGGCGCCGGGGCCACGACCGGCGGGACGATGGATCTTGCGACGCTGATCAAGCCGATCCTGACGGCAGGCCAGCTGCGCGTCGTCGGCTCGACCACGCACGAGGACTTCAAGCACATCGAAAAGGACCGCGCGCTCGCGCGGCGTCTCCAGAAGGTCACGATCGACGAGCCGTCGATCCAGGAGACCGTCCGCATCCTGCAGGGGCTGCGATCGCGGTACGAAGCCCATCATCGCGTCCGCTATACGGATGACGGGCTCGAGGCGGCGGCGAAGCTCGCGTCACGGCACCTGCGCGACTACCGCCTGCCGGATAGCGCGATCGACGTGCTCGACGAAGCGGGCGCGAAGACCAGGCTCGCGGCTCCTCCCAGGACCAGCGGCGAGGCGACGACCGTCCTCGACGTCGGTCTCGCGCAGATCGAAGAAGTCGTGGCGCGGATGGCGCGCATCCCCGCCAAGCAGGCCTCGTCCTCCGATCGCGATCGGCTGCGCACGCTCGAGGAGTCGCTCTCCCTCGTGGTGTTCGGGCAGGCCGAAGCGGTCAAGCTCGTGGCGCGCGCGATCAAGCGTTCGCGGGCCGGCCTCGGGCAACCGGATCGTCCGGCGGGGGCGTTCCTCTTCACCGGCCCCACGGGCGTCGGGAAGACCGAGCTCGCCAAGCAGCTCGCGCTGCACCTCGGCAACGAGTTCGCGCGCTTCGACATGAGCGAGTACATGGAGAAGCACGCCGTCGCGCGGCTGATCGGCGCGCCTCCGGGATACGTGGGATTCGAGCAGGGGGGACTTCTCGTCGACGCCGTCCGCACGCATCCCTACAGCGTCGTCCTGCTCGACGAAATCGAGAAGGCCCATCCCGACATCTTCAACATCCTGCTGCAGGTGATGGACCACGCGACGCTGACGGACAACACCGGCCGGAAGGCGGACTTCCGGCAGGTCGTGCTCATCATGACGTCGAACGCCGGATCGCGCGAGATGAGCGCGGGCAGCATCGGCTACACGGAGGCGCCGGCGGCCGGCAACCTGGACAACCGCCAGCGCGCGGCGCAGAGCCGCTCCAAGTCGGCGGTGGAGAAAGTGTTCAGCCCGGAGTTCCGCAACCGGCTCGACGCGATCGTCAGCTTCCAGTCGCTCACGCCTGAGGTGATGGAGACGATCGTCGACAAGTTCATCATCCAGCTCGAAGAGCAGCTGGCCGAGCGCCGCATCGCGATTACGCTCCAGCCAGACGCGCGCGCGTACCTCGCGAAGAAGGGCTACGACACGGTCTTCGGCGCGCGTCCGCTGGCCCGCGTGATCCAGGCGGAAGTGCGCGATCGGCTCACCGACGAAATCCTCTTCGGCGCCCTCGAAAACGGCGG
>DAIUEK010000226.1:0-4264 GCA_036845165.1 Vicinamibacterales bacterium
CCTACGTGACGTTCAGAACCGCGCAGTTGACGTATCTGGCACTGGCGGCGCTGCTGGCATTTGCCATCGACGCCTGGCGACGATGGGCGCGTCCGATCGCGGTCACGCTGTTCGCCGTGCTGGCGCTGTCGGTCATCGTCGCACTGCCGACCGTGGCGCTCGATTGGTACAACGCTCGCGACATCTCGAACGTCGAGATGAATCCGGGCGGTTTCCCGTGGACCATCTACATCAGTCGAGACGACCAGGCGGCCGTGAAGTGGATCCGCAGGCAGTTGCCCGTGGACGTGCGGGTGCAGACGGATGCCTGGATCCGCGCGCGCAATACCTGGGCCCTGGTCCCCGTGTTCGCCCAGCGGCGGATGGCGACGGGCAACGGGTTGTTCGAACTCAACCCCTCGAGGTTCGAACCGAACCTCAAGGCAATTCACGAGATCTTCCAGGGGCAGGATGCCGACGCGGCATATCGGGCGTGTCGCGAGCTGGGGATCGACTACCTGTATGTCGGAGATGTCGAGCGGAAGGCCGACGAGGCTGGCCTGGCGAAGTTCGCCGAGCGCCGCGGGCAGTTCCTGACGGTCTACAAGGTCGGGAGCGTGGACATCTATCAGGTCGTCAAGTAGCACCTCGCGGCCGCCGGCGCGTGCAGCTCGACGCTTCCGAGTCCCTCAGTGTTACACTTCGCAGTCGAATGTCGAGCCGCGGGCCTTCATGGCCGCCGAGCAGGACGGGCCTCGGGGCCCGCCCGGAGCACTTCGTGAAGCGGGACGCATCAGGTCGGCCACTGCAATTGAACGTTGTCCTGTTCTCAGGCGGGCGCGGGTCCGGCGCCCTCTCGAAGCAGCTCGTCCAGTACCCGGAGATTTCGCTGGCCATCGCGATCAACGGGTACGACGATGGTCTGTCGACGGGGGAAGTGCGCCGGTTCCTCGGTGATGCGCTTGGACCCTCCGACTTCAGGAAGAATGCTTCGCGAGTCGCGCGTGCCCTGGACTCCTGCGACCCTACGCTGATCGACCTGCTCGATTTGCGGCTGCCGATCGGCAGCACCGCCGACAGCGCTCGGCACGTGTTCTGTCTGGTTGCCGGAACGGGAGCCGATGGGCAGGGCGAGTTCGACGGGCAGCTGACGGAGTTGCTGTCGAGGATTCCAGCGGCTGCACGGGAGGTGACGGCACACCGGCTCGATCGGTTCGGGCGTGCGCTCGACGAATCCGACCGATCGTTCGAGTTCTCGGACTGCAGTCTCGGCAATCTCGTCTTCGCCGGCTGCTACCTCGAGCGGGACCGCAGGTTCAACGACGCGATTGACGACTACTGTGCGCTGTTCGGCCTGCCCGCCGGCCTCGTCGACAACGTCACCGATGGGACGAATGCGTTCCTCGTGGCCATCGACATCGATGACCGCCTGCTCGGCAGTGAAGCGGAGATCGTCGACGCAAAGCGGCGGAACCGGATCAAGGACATCTATCTGATCGATCACCCGTTGAGCGGCAGCGAACGCGAGCGCCTGGCGGGTTGCCGCGTCGATGAGGCCGTAGCGGAACTCGAAGCCCGCGCGGCGACGGTGGGTTTGAACGCGCGCATCGCTCGCCAGATTGCGGACGCGGATCTGATTATTTACGCGCCCGGCACGCAGCACTCGAGCCTGTTCCCGTCGTATCTCACCCCCGGGTTGAGCGCGGCGATCGCGGCGAACCTCCGGGCCGTGAAGCTCCTCATCACCAACATCCAGACCGACGCCGAGATCGTCGGCAGCAGCGCGGTGGATATCATCGGGCGTGCGGTCTACTATCTCGAGGAGAAGGGCCGCCTCGACATTCCCACGCCGTGCCTGATTACCCACTACCTCATCAACGATCCGGGTACGACGGAAGGGGAGTCTCCGTACATTCCGCTGGGCAAGCTCGACACGCTCGAGGATCCGCGCCTGGTTCGGGTCGGCCACTACGAGGACGGCGTCAGCGGGCGTCACAACGCCGCGAAGGTGCTCGGCCCGTTCATCGAGGCGCAGCTGGCGCACGGCACCAGGCGGCGAGTGGCGATCTGGCTGCATGATGTGCCGTCGGCGGACAAGGCGATCCAGACCCTGCTCGAACTGCTGCGTGCTGGAGTGGACAGCTTGCCGCTGGACTTGAAGGTCTTCTGCTCGAGCGAGCGACCGCTCGCGGCGACACTCGTCGACCGTCTGCCGTTTCCGGTGGTGCAGCTTCCGATCGAGGGAGCGGCGGCGGCGGTCAAGTCGGCACTGCGCCACGAACACCCTGAGTACCTCGTGCTCTTCGAGTCCTCCGGCATGTACGTCGGCGAGGATCTCGTCGAGCTGTTGTCGCACCTTGGTGCGGGTCGGCTCGATGCCGTGTGGGGAAGCCGGCGTCTGTCGGTGCGGGACATCTCGGAGTCGATCCGGCTGCGGTATCGGCACAATCCGATCTTGCGGGCGGCGAGCCAGGCGGGCAGCCACCTCCTCAGCCTCGCGCATCTGCTGCTCTACGGCCGCTACGTGTCGGACACGCTCTCGGGTGCCCGCGCCGTGCGCGCGTCGTACGCGCTGGCGGCCGACGTCGACCCGGCCGACAAGTGGATCAACCAGCGACTGCTGGCCGTCCTGCTTCGCGATCAGGCGGAGTTCCTCGAGATTCCCGTCCGCTTCTTCCCGCTGTCTCCCGAGCGCGTGCGGCGCACCACCATTCCCGAAGGTCTGTGGTCGCTGATGATGATTGTCTGGTGGCGGATGTGTTCGACCAGGTTCCACCGGGACGAGGCCGGCGCGTGAGCGCTGACGACGTCACGCTCGTCGTGCCCGCCGCCGGAGTCGGCTCGCGCCTCGGCAGCGCGCTGCCCAAGCTGCTCGTGCCGGTGGACGGCCGTCCGATGCTCGACTACCTGGTGGAGTTGTATGCGCCCGTCGTGCGGCGGTTCGTGTTCGTCGTCCGGCCCGGCGTCGAGGCCGACGTCGAGGCGCGAGGACGCGCGCTCGGCATCCAGGTCGCGTGTGCCGTGCAGGCGACCCCGACGGGCATGCTGGATGCAATCCTGTTGTCCCGCGACGCGGTGAGCGTGTCCGTGCCTGACTGGGTCTGGATTACCTGGTGCGACCAGGTGGCCGTTCTGCCAGAGACCGTGTCGACGCTGCGCGACTCGTGTACCGACGACTCGCGGACCCTTATGGCGTTCCCGACCTGTCGGCAGCCCGACCCCTACATCCACTTCGACCGGAACGACGCGAACGAGATTATCGGTTTGCGCCAGCGACGTGAAGGCGATGCGATGCCGGCGATTGGCGAGAGCGACGCCGGGCTCTTTGCGCTGGCGCGTACGGCCTTCTTCGAACGACTGCCCGCGTTTGCTTTGGAGGCGGGCGTTGGGTCTGGCACGGGGGAGCGGAACTTCCTGCCGTTCATCCCCTGGCTGTCGGCCCGGCATCCCGGCTCGATCCGCACGTGGCCGTGCCGAGACGCGATCGAAACGGTCGGCATCAACTCCCCCGATGATCTGCAGCGGATCGAGGCGCACTTTGCCAATCGGCGGCGTTCGACGCCCGCGCCGCCCTCCGACATGCCGGCCGCGTCATGAAACTCCTGTCGATCGTCATCCCGGCGTACAACGAAGAGCGATTCATCGGTGCGCTGCTCGAGCAGATCGCCGCCGTTGACCTGAGCCGGTTCGAGATCGCCAAAGAGATCATCGTCGTAGACGACTGCTCGCGAGATCGAACGGCCGAGATCGCGGCGGCGGCGCCAGGCGTGACCCTTGTGCGGCAGCCGGTCAACGGCGGGAAAGGCAAGGCCGTCCGCGCCGGGATCGCCCGGGCGACCGGGGAGTTCCTGATGATCCAGGACGCGGATCTCGAATACGACCCGCAGGACTACGCCCCGATGCTCGAGGCGCTGTCGGCCGGCCGCGGCGACGTGGTCTACGGCAGCCGATACCTGCCCGACCCGTCGCGCGGGGTTCTCTACAATCTGGCGAAGGGCAAGCACGCGCGCCAGACGTGGAGCGCGTACCTGGGAGGGCGCAGTCTGAGTCTCGTGGCGCTGCTGGCGACGGGCTGTTACCTGACCGACACCGTGACCGCGTTGAAGCTCTTCCGCCGCGAGGCGCTGGCCGGACTGGAACTGCAGACGTCGGGCTTCGAACTCGACCACGAGATCACCTCGAAGATGCTGGCGCGCGGCCTGCGCATCGTCGAGGTGCCCATTCGCTACTATCCCCGCAGCAAGGCCGAAGGGAAGAAGATCGGCCTGCGCGACTGGTTCATCGG
>DAIUEK010000227.1:0-1195 GCA_036845165.1 Vicinamibacterales bacterium
TTAGCACCGACACGATCACCCGTAATCTTCCTGCTCTCGGAGGGCTTCGACGCCTGGTCGGGTTTTCCCATCGGGACGATGCTGAGGACGACCCGCCCCGTCGTGAGGTACTTGTTGGCGACGCGCTTTACGTCGGCGGCGGTGACGGCGAGCGTTTGCTGGTAATCCTTCTTGAAGTAGCCGGGATCCCCGTGATAGCCCGCGCCGCTGCTCAGGCGTCCGGCCTTTCCCAGATTCGACTGGATCCCGCTGACGAACGCGAGCTCGCCACTGGCCGTGGCTTTCTGCAGCTCCTCGGCGGTCGGGCCCTCGGCCTTGAGCTGCTCGACGATTGCGTCCGCCGCGGCCTCGAGATCCGTGAGCGAGTGCTCCGGGCGCGGCGTGATCGTCATCGTGAACTCGCCGACGTCTTCGTTCGAGCTCTGTCGCGCCGACACCTGCGCGGCCGCCTGCTGGTCGTAAATCAACGCCTTGTTGAGGCGGGCCGTGCGCGTGCCGGAGAGGATCGAGCCGAGGATGCCAAGCGCGGTCTCGTCCCCGTGCTTCACGCCGACCGTCGGCCACTGCACGTAGAGCCGCGGAATCTGCACGCGATCCTCGTAGACCAGCCGGCGCTCGGCGTCGAGCGTGACCGGCGGGAGAACCGGCCGCGTGATCGCCTGGCCCCTCGGGAGATCGCCGAAATACTTCCGGATCCACGCCTTCGCCTGCGCCGGGTCGAAGTCGCCGACGATGGCGAGGTAGGCGTTGTTCGGCGCGTAGTAGAGGCGGAAGAAGCTCTTCACGTCTTCCTCCGAGGCCGCCGATAGGTCGGCCATGCTGCCGATCACGTCCCACGAATAGGGATGGCCCTTCGGGTACAGCGCCTCGCTGAGGATTTCGCGCGCGCGGCCGTACGGCACGTTGTCGACCCCCTGGCGGCGCTCGTTCTTCACGATGTCGCGCTGCGCGTTGAGCTTCGCGAGGTCGAGCGTGTCGAGGAGGAAGCCCATGCGATCGGCCTCCAGCCACAGCGACGACTCGAGGTAATTCGACGGGACCGTCTCGTAGTACTGCGTGCGGTCGTTGTCGGTCGTGCCGTTATTGCTGCCGCCAACGCCGTTCGTCAGCTTGTCGTGGATCCCGTACGCGGCGTGGCCCGACCCGGTGAACATCACGTGCTCGAAGAGGTGCGCGAAGCCGGTGCGGCCCGCGA
>DAIUEK010000227.1:1295-4261 GCA_036845165.1 Vicinamibacterales bacterium
GGCGGCGTGTTCAAGTCGGAGAACAACGGCGTGTCGTTCAAGCCGGTGTTCGAGACCTACAACACCGCCTCGATCGGCGACATCGCGATTCACCCGCGCGATCCCAACATTGTCTACGTGGGCACCGGCGAGGCGAACAATCGCCAGACCGCGTCCTTCGGCGACGGCATCTACAAGACGACGAACGGCGGCAAGACCTTCACCAACATGGGGCTGAAGGACACGCAGACGATCGCGCGCATCGTCATCGACCCGAAGAACCCCGAGACCGTGTATGTCGCATCGCCAGGGCACCTGTTCGGACCGAACCCGGAGCGCGGCGTCTACAAGACGACCGACGGCGGCAAGACCTGGAACAAGGTCAAGTTCATCGACGACGACACGGGCTTCAACGACATCGTCCTGGATCCCGTCAACTCCAGCGTCATCTACGCGTCGAGCTACCAGCGGCGCCGCAGCGGCTGCTGCTTCAACGGCGGCGGCCCCGGAAGTGCCATCTGGAAGAGTGCGGACGCGGGCAAGACGTGGAACAAGCTGACGGGCAACGGCCTGCCGCCCGGGACGTACGGACGCATCGCGCTCGACGTCTCGCGCTCGAATCCCAACGTGGTGTATGCGCAGGTCGAGGCGGGCGTCACGGGCACGCCGGTCGCCACGCCGCCGGTCCAGCAGACCGCGGCCACCGAAGCGACGCCGGCCGGCGCCGCGGCGGTCACGCCCGCGGGCGCGCCAGCGGGACGAGGCGCGGCGGGCGCGCAGGGCACGCCTGCCTCGCCGCAGCCGCCGCAGGCGGCGCAGGCGGGCGGTGGACGGGGCGGGTACAACTGGTGCAACAACGCCGGACCCGACAAGGGATTCCCCACAGGACGCGGCGGCGGCTTCGGCGGCGCCGCTGAGCCAGCCCAGCCCCAGGCGCCCCGCGTGCCGCCGGCGCTCGATCCGGCGCGCGGTGGTGTGCTGCGCTCCGACAACAAGGGGCAGTCGTGGACGCTCGTCAGCAACTGCAACTCCCGGCCGATGTATTTCAGCCAGCTCCGCGTGGATCCGTCCAGCGACAAGACGATTTATGTCGCCGGCCTGCCGGTCGCGAAGTCGCTCGACGGCGGCAAGACGTTCGCCACGCTCGATGACGCGGGGGGCCACGGCGAGCCGGGCCACGTCGATCAGCACGCCATCTGGATCGACCCGAAGAACCCGAAGCACATCATGGAAGGCAACGACGGCGGCCTCGACATCAGTTGGGATCAGGGCCGGACCTGGGACTTCGTCAACACGATGGCCACGGGTCTCGCGTACGTCGTCACCGCCGACATGCGCCGGCCGTACGACGTCTACATCGGCCTGCAGGACAACGGCAGCTGGGGCGGACCGAGCGCAGTCCGCGGGCGCGGCGGGATCATGAACTCCGACTGGTTCGGCATCGGCGGCGGTGACGGCTTCTACACGGCCGTCGATCCGACCGACTACAACATCGTCATCACGGAATCGCAGGACGGCTCGACCAACCGTTACGACCTGCGCGGTGGCCGCGGCGCCAGCATCCGGCCCAACGCCGCCGGCGGACGGGGAGGCCGCGGGGGCGGTGGAGGTGGCGGCCGCGCGGGCGGTGGTGCGCCTGCCGCGACGACGGCTCCGGGCGCCGCTGGCGCGCCGCCGGCCGAAGGACAGGCAGCGCCTCCCGTGCAGGTCGGCGGGCAGGCGGGCTTCGGCGGCCGCGGCGGCACGCCGAACGTGATCAACGCCACGCCGGGCGATACCTATCGCTTCAACTGGAACACCCCGGTCATCATGTCGCCCCACAACCCGAAGATCGTGTACCTGGGCGGAAACCGGTTGTTCAAGTCGTACAACCAGGGTGACACCTGGGTCGCGAGCGCCGAGGACCTGACCAAGAAGGTCGACCGCAACACGGTCGCGCTGATGGGCGCGCCGGGGACCGTGACGCAGCTGTCGAAGAACGACGGCGTCGTGTCCTACAGCACCATCACGACCATCTCGGAATCGCCGGTGATGCCGGGCATCGTGTGGGCGGGGACCGACGACGGGAACGTGCAGGTGAGCCGCGACGGCGGGATGACGTTCACGGAAGTGAGCAAGAACCTCCCGGCGCTGACCGGCAGCTACAACCACTGGATCTCGCGCGTCGAGGCGTCGCACTTCGACCAGGGGACGGCGTACGTGTCGGTGGACGATCACCGGAGCGACGACCTGAAGCCTTACGTGTTCGTCACGCGCGACTTCGGCAAGTCGTTCCAGAGCGTGACCGGCAACCTGCCCTCGTCGGGCAACGTGCAGGTCGTCCGCGAGGATCCGAAGAACAAGGACCTGCTCTACGTGGGGACCGAGTTCGGCCTGTTCGTCTCGCTCGACGGCGGGAAGGGCTGGCAGAAGTTCATGAACAACTACCCGACGGTCCGCACGGACGACATCCTCGTCCATCCGCGCGACAACGACCTCATCGTGGCGACGCATGGGCGCAGCGTGTGGATCGCGGACGACATCACGCCGCTGCAGCAGCTCACGCAGGCGGTGCGGGACGGGGACGCGACGCTGTTCGACATCCGTCCGGCGGTGTCGTGGCTGAACGACCAGCAGCACAACCAGCAGGTCGGCGGGCAGAAGAACTTCATCGGCGAGAACGCGCCGCGCGGCGCGGCCATCAGCTACTACCTGAAGTCCGCGTCGAGCGACGCCGTCAAGATCAGCATTGCCGACGTGAACGGCCGCGTGGTCCGCACGCTCGACGGTCCGAAGACCGCGGGCATCAACCGCGTGATGTGGAACCTCGCGCCGGCTCCGCCGGTTCCGCCGGCAGGGCAGCAGGCGGCTTTCGGCGGCGGCGGGCGCGGCGGCGCGGCTGTCGTCGATGCCGGCACCTACATCGTCACGCTCGAAGTTGGCGGGAAGAAATACACGAAACCGGTCCAGGTCTTACAAGACAGGTGGTTGAACGAACGGTAGTAGGA
>DAIUEK010000228.1:0-4256 GCA_036845165.1 Vicinamibacterales bacterium
ATACCGCGCTCGGTTACGAGATGAACACGATCGAGTTCGCGGTGCAGGACGGCGTTCCCTACGCGATCGATTTCCTGAATCCGGCGCCGGACTTCGAGCGCGACCGCATCACGCCGCACTACTTCGAGCTGGTGCTCGAGAAGATGACGAACCTGGTGATCGACCGCGCGCTCAGCGGACGGGCGCAGCAGTCGTGGCCGCGCTGGGCCGACATGGTCGGCCTCTCGGGTGGGCCGCAGGATCCTTCGCGGCCGGGACCGGTGTGAAGACCGAACACGGCCGTCAGAAGACGGACGGCGATCCGATCGGCGCGTGGCACGCGCTCGTACGGGAGGAGGCGGCCGCCGATCTGTGCGGCACGCTGGCCGACCGCATGCGCGAGCGCCGGCTGACGTTCGGCGGACGCCTGCTCTGCCCGTTCCTGCGGCCGTTCTTCCTCGATCGCGCCGACGAAGCGCGCGTGACGCACGCGGCCGAGACCCTGTGGCGCCTCGGCGAGCGGGTCGCCGACGCCGCGTTCGAGGTCCCGGGCCTCATGAAGGAGCTCGGCCTCAGCGACGCGGAGATCGCGCTCGCGGAGATCGAGCCCGGCTACCGCGTGACGAGCACGGCGGCGCGCGCCGACGCGTTCATCCTCCCCGGCTCGCTCCAGTTCGCGGAATACAACGGCGAGTCCCCCGCGGGCCACGGCTACAGCCAGCGCCTGGCGGAGCTGTTCGACGGCGAGCCGCTGATGGATCGCTTCCGCGAGCGGTTCGACGTCCGCTACTACACGCCGATCCGGCACCTGCTGGCGGCGCTGCTCGAGAGCTATCGCGACTGGGGCGGCGCCGCGAGCCCGCCGCGCCTCGCGATCGTCGACTGGCGGGACGTCCCCACGTGGAGCGAGTTCGAGCTGCTGCGCGACGCGTTCACCCAGGCCGGGGTCCCCACGGTCATCAGCGATCCGCGCGATCTCGTGTTCGACGGCCGGACCCTGTCGGCCGGCGGCCACCCGATCGACCTGGTCTACCGGCGCGTGCTGACGAACGACATGGTCGCGCGTCCCGACGAGTGCCGGGCGCTCGTCGACGCCTACCGCAGCCGCGCCGTCTGCGTCGCGAACAGCCTGCGCTGCAAGATTCCTCACAAGAAGGCGTTCTTCGCGGTCCTCACTGACGATCGCTTCGCGCACCTCTTCACCGGGGAGCAGCGCGCGGTCATCTCGGCGCACGTGCCGTGGACGCGTGTCGTGCGGGACACCGGGACGACGCGTGACGGCACGGCGATCGATCTCGCGGCGCACCTGCGCCGCCATCGCGACCGGTTCGTGCTCAAGCCGAACGACGAGTACGGCGGCACCGGCGTGACGCTCGGCTGGGAGACCGACGAGCGCGCCTGGGACGAGGCGATCGCGCGCGCGCTCCGGGAATCGGACCGCGGGTGGATTGCCCAGGAGCGGATCGCCATCCGCCGCGAGACGTTCCCCGTCTGCGAGGCCGGCGGCATCGTCGAGCGCGACATGCTGGTGGATTTCGCGCCGTATCTGTTCCGCGGGCGCGTGGCCGGATTCCTGACGCGGCTGAGCGCCACGGGACTCGCCAACGTGACCGCCGGCGGCGGCCAGGTGCCCGCCTTCATCGTCGAATCGAGGGATCGCCGCGCCTGAAGGCCCGGCCTACACCTATGCCGACCGCGACCGTCTTCGGACCGTTTTCACCAGAGCTTGCGCCCGGCGCGCGCAACGCCATCGACGTGTGCCTGGCGATTCAGCCGCACGAGCGCGTGGCGCTCGTCGCCGACGACTCGAGCCGCGAGGTCGCCGCCAGCCTCGCCGCGGCGCTGGAAGAGGTGGGGGCGCCCACCGACAACATCCTCATCGAGCAGATCGCGACTCGTCCATTGTCAAAGGCCCCCCAGCAGATCCTTGATGCGCTCGAGCGCGCCGACGCCGGCATCCTGTGCGTGCATCCAAAGCAGGGGGAGCTCGGCGCGCGGATGGCGATCGTCGCCACCGTCGAGCGCCGGCAGATCCGCTACGCCCACATGGTCGGCGTCACGCCGGGGATCATGATGCAGGGCATGCGCGCCGACTACCGGCTCGTCGATCGACTGAGCATGAAGCTCTGCGAGCGGATGCGGACGGCCGCGTCGCTGCGCGTGGAGACCGCCTATGGCACGTCGCTGAAGGCGACCTTCGATCCCGCGCTGCACTGGGTGAAGACGAGCGGCATCATCAGCCGGCGCTACTGGTCCAACCTGCCCGCCGGCGAAGTGTTCACGACCCCCGCGTCTGTGGACGGCGTGTTCGTCTGCAACGGCACGGCCGGCGATTACTTCGGCCTGAAGTACGGGGAGCTCTCGCGCACGCCGATGACGCTGGAAATCCGCGGCGGTCGGCTGGCAGGCGTTCACTGCGACCGCAAGGATCTCGAGCGCGAATTCCACGACTACTGCCAGACCGACGAGCACAGCGACCGCGTGGGCGAGCTCGCCTTCGGCACCAACCTCGCGCTCAGCGACATGATCGGCAACCTGCTGCAGGACGAGAAGGTTCCCGGCGTCCACCTCGCCTTCGGCGACCCTTACGGCAGCCAGACGGGCGCCGACTGGAAATCGACGACGCACGTCGACGTCCTCACGCGCGAGTGTAATGTCTGGATCGACAATGACCAGGTCATCGAGAAGGGCAAGTACCTGCTTGAGGTTCTAGGGTTCTAGCCTAGGGTTCTGGAGGTTCGACGAGAGTTCGCTCTTCCGAACCTTAGAACCTGTAGAACCCTAGAACTCTGGAACCGTCTAGACGCCGTTCATGTACTCATACATCTGGTGCCGCCAGTACGGCCAGTCGTGTCCGCCCTGCGGTCCCCAGTCGTCGAGGTGATGCGGAATGCCGCGCGCCGCGAGGATGCGCGACAGCCGGTACGCCTCCTCGGGCTCCTCCCACGGGCCGGTGCCGGTCGCGAGGTGGATGTCGCAGCTGTGAAGATGATGCCGCGCCCACGGGTCCGTCAGGTTCGCGCAGTAGTCGACCGGATTGTTGAAGTAGAAGTTGTCGTCGTAGTCGCCGAGCATGAACCGCTTCATGTCGTAGACGCCGGAGAGCGCGAAGCAGCGCTTGACGATGTCGGGGTGCTTCAGCAGCGTGTTCGCCGCGTGATACCCGCCGAGCGACGCGCCCATCGTCCACATCGGCACGTCCTGGGACTGGCAGTGGCTCCGGATGAACGGCATCACCTCGTGCACGAGGTACTCGTCGTACTGGACCTGCATGAAGCTGCGGTGCCGCGGGTGCGCGTGGCCGTCGCCGAAGGAATCGCTGTTGTTCGTGTTGACGCAGAACACCTTCACGCGCCCCGCGTCGATGACGCCGGAGATGGCGCCGATCACCCCCTGCCGCTCGTACTCCCATTCGTCCCCCCCCGTCGTGGGAAAGGCGATCATGGGCGGGCCGAAGTGACCGTAAACCACGACACCCATCTCGCGGCCCAGGCGGTGTGAATACCAGTAGTGCGCGTCGCGATGCATCACGTAGACGTTACCAGTTTCCAGTTTCCAGCTTCCAGCATGAAAAAGGACTCGTTCGATCTCTGGTCCCCGCAGCTCCGCAATCACCGCGGCGTGGATGTCTACCTGCCCGACTCCTACGGAGAAGGACGCCAGCGCTATCCGGTGGTGTATATGCAGGACGGCCAGAACCTGTCGGATCCCGCGATCGCGTTCGCGGGCAACACGTGGCATCTGGACGAGGGGCTGCCCTGGCTCGCCGCGCGCGGGATCGAGCCCATCGTCGTGGGGGTGCACAACACCGGGCCCCAGCGGCTCGCGGAGTACAGCCCCTTCCCTGATGCGCAACACGGCGGCGGCGACGGCGACCGCTACCTGCGGTTTCTGGTCGACACGGTCAAGCCCCGCATCGACGCGAGCTACCGGACGCGCAAGGATCGCGTCAGCACGATCATCGGGGGATCCTCGATGGGCGGATTGATCAGTCTCTATGGCTACTTCCGCCGGCCCTCGCCGTTTGGCGGGGCGGCGGTGCTCAGCCCGTCCGTCTGGTTCGGGAGGCGGGAGATCCTCGCCTTCGTCCGGAAGGCCCGCGTGACCCGCGGGCGGCTGTATCTCGACGTCGGGACCGCCGAGGGAACCGGCACGCTGCGCGACGCGCGCGCCCTGAATCGCCTGCTGCGCCGTAAGGGATATCCGCGCGATGCCCTCCGCTACGTCGAGGCGGAGGGGCACGAGCACCGCGAACCCGACTGGGCCTGGCGCCTGCC
>DAIUEK010000229.1:0-1582 GCA_036845165.1 Vicinamibacterales bacterium
AGATGGTGGTGACAGTGGACACCCGATGAAAGCGCGGATTCTGGTCGTGGATGATGAAGCGGAGATCCGGCGTTCGGTCCGGATGATCCTCGAATACGAAGGCTACGACGTCCAGGAGGCGTCGAGCGGCCCCGAGGCGCTGGCGCTCGTCGAGCGCGAGCCGCCGGACCTCGTGTTCCTCGACATCAAGATGGGCGGGCTCGACGGCCTCGAGACGCTGCAGAAGCTCCGGCAGCTGAGCGAAGCGCTGCCGGTCGTCATCATCTCGGGCCACGGCACCGTGAGCACGGCGGTCGAGGCGACGAAGCTCGGCGCCTTCGACTTCATCGAGAAGCCGCTCGCGAGCGAGCGCGTGCTGGTCACGATCAGGAACGCCCTGGACCAGACGCGGCTGGTGGACGAGAACCGGTCGCTGAAGCGCGCCGTCGAGGCGCGCCACCAGATGGTCGGCGAGAGCGCCTCGCTGCGGCAGATCTGGGACGCGATCAAGCGCGCCGCGCCCACCAACGCCACGGTGCTGATCCAGGGCGAGAGCGGCGTCGGCAAGGAGCTCGTCGCGCGCGCGATTCACCGCAACAGCCTGCGGAGCCGCGACCGCTTCATCCAGGTCAATTGCGCCGCGATTCCGGAAGAGCTGATCGAGTCGGAGCTGTTCGGCCACGAGAAGGGCTCGTTCACCGGCGCCACCGAAAAGCAGATCGGCAAGTTCGAGCAGGCGGACCACGGGACGATCTTCCTCGACGAAATCGGCGACATGAGCGCGAAGACGCAGGCCAAGGTGTTGCGCGTCCTGCAGGAAGGGGAGGTCGAGCGGCTCGGCTCCGCCCGCACGATCAAGGTGGACGTCCGCGTCATCGCCGCGACGAACAAGGACCTCGATGCGGAGATCGAGCGCGGCACCTTCCGCGAGGATCTCTACTTCCGCCTGAGCGTCATCCCGATCCGCGTGCCGCCGCTGCGCGATCGGCGCGAGGACATCCCCGCGCTGGTCCGCCACTTCGTGGACATGTTCAGCCGCGAGAGCAACCGGCGCCCGATGCGGTTCACCCCCGCGGCGCTCGAGTTCATGCAGAAGGCGCGCTGGAAGGGGAACGTGCGCGAGCTGCGGAACACCGTCGAGCGGCTGCTGATCATGACGCCGGGGGACGCCATCGACGTGGACGATCTCCGCGACGTCGTCCGCGTCGAGACCAAGCCGGCGGCCGCCGCGGAGGGGGGCGGCAACCACGTCGCGCCCGGGACGCTGCGCGAGTTCAAGGAGTCCGCCGAGCGGACGTTCCTGGTCGAGAAGCTCCGCGAGAACGCGTGGAATATTTCGAAGACCGCCGAAGCCATCGGCACGCCGCGCAGCAATTTGTACAAGAAGCTCGAGCAGTACGCGATTACGCAGGAATCTGACGGATAACCCGGGTGCCGGGTGCTCGGTGCTTGGGACTTGGTGCTGGGTGCGGGACTCTCGTCGCACCCTGCACCCAGACCCAGGCACGTAGCACCAGGCACCGGCGTGGGACATAATGCCTTGTCGCAGAGCGCTGGACGATCGCGGGCTGAAAGGCGCGAGGAAAGTCCGAACTCCGCAGGG
>DAIUEK010000229.1:1682-4256 GCA_036845165.1 Vicinamibacterales bacterium
GCTTCCGGGTAGGTTGCTGGATCCCGTCAGTGATGACGGGGCTAGAGGAATGATCGTCACCCTGAGCGAGGCCGCAAGGCCGAGTCGAAGGGAACAGAATTCGGCTTACGGCGCTCTGCGACACTTCTTTCAGCAGCCAGTCACCAGCTTCCGGCTTCCAGCTTAGAATCTGGCGCATGAAGATCCTTGCATGCGCAGCGTGTCTTTTCGTTCTCGCCCAGGCGCAGCCGCCCGCCCCGCCGGCCGCACAATCGCGCGCGACGGTGATTCGCGCCGGACGCCTCATCGATCCCGCGACCGGCACCGCCACGGCCAATCAAACCATCGTCGTCGAGAACGGACGCATCACCGCGATGGGCGCGAACGTCGCGACGCCCCCGGGGGCCGAGATCATCGACCTCTCCCGCCTGAGCGTGCTGCCGGGCCTCGTCGACGCGCACAACCACCTCGCGCTGACATACAAGAAGGACCCCGAGAGCGACGTCTACTACCTGACGTACGTGCTGGACTCGACCGCCCTGCGCGCGATCCAGGCGGTGTCGAACGGCATGCAGATGATGTCGGCCGGCTTCACCGTCGTCCGCGACCTCGGCAACAACGGGAACTACGCCGACACGGCGCTGCGGGTCGCCATCGAGCAGGGGTGGGTGCCGGGCCCCACGATCGTCAACTCCGGGATCATCATCGGCGGCATGGGCGGGCAGTTTTCGCCGACGCCCGAGATGGCGAAGGACCACAACATCGTCTATCCCGAGTACCTCGACGCCGACACGCACGACGAGATCGTGAAGGCCGTCCGGCAGAACATCCTCTTCGGCGCGAAAGTGATCAAGGTCTGCGTGGACTGCAAGCCCTATCCGTACACCGTCGAGGACCTCAAGACGTTCGTCGCCGAAGCCAGTAACGCCGGACTGAAGGTCGCGGGCCACGTGCAGACGAAGGTGGGCGCGCTGCGGGCGATTGAAGCCGGGTTCTGGTCGCTCGAGCACGCCGGACCGCTGGACGACGAGGTGCACAGGCTGATGGCGCAGAAGGGGATCTGGCGCGTCGGCACCGAAACGCCGTTCACGACCTATCGCGGGACCAAGGACGCCTTCGATCGCACCGTCGCCGGGATGAAGAACGCGTGGGCGAACGGCGTGAAGATGGCGTTCTCGACCGACGCCGACTACTACATCCCCGGCATGACGCGCGGCGAGGTGGTCATCAATTTCCTGCTCAGTTGGAAGGCGTCCGGGATTCCGGCGAAGGACGTGTTGAAGATCATGACGACGAACGGGTACGAGGTCTGCGACCTCGCGTCGAGGCGTGGCCCCATCAAGGTGGGGTTCCCGGCGGACATGATCGCGGTGGCGGGCAACCCGCTCGAGGATCTCGACGCGCTGCGGACGGTGACCTTCGTGATGAAGGACGGTCTCGTGTTCAAGCGCGACGGCGTCATGACGCCGGAGAAGTTCCTGCACGCCGGCCCGGTGAATGGCTGGCGGATTCGCTGAACGTTTGAGCGCCGAATCAAGGCACGCAATCGGGTCCTGCTCGCGCACGCTCTCGGCGAACGGCAGAGGTTCCCTGCTGCGGTGTTCAGAACATGCGGATGGCCACAGAGCGGCGCGCATGCTATCATTGATAGCATGCCGCAGTTGATTGTGCGACAGTTGGAACCAGGACTGGTGAGAGCGTTGAAGGAGCGGGCGGCCCGCCGCGGGCGATCGGCCGAAGCTGAGCACCGGGCGATCCTGGAAGCGGCGCTTCGTGGCCCGCAGCCGGCTCGCGATTTCAAGGCCTTTCTCCTCGCGATGCCCGCGGGGCCGCGGTTCCGGATTCGCCGGTCCCGGGATACGGGTCGTCCGGTGAAGCTGTGAGCTTCCTGCTGGACACCAACATCGTCTCCGATCTCCGCCATCCGGCGCGCTCGCGCGCCGGGCTGGTGGCCTGGTTCAGGGATCAAATGCCGGACGCGCTCTACCTCAGTGTCATCACCCTTGGTGAGATTCGCCAGGGCATTGAACAGATCCGCCGGCGCGACGGGCGCCAAGCACAGAACCTGGGCCGTTGGCTCGACGACCTCACTCGTCTCTACGCCGATCGTCTCCTGCCAATCGACGGTCTTGTGGCAGACGAATGGGGCCGCTTGCGCGCGATTCGGACGCTGCCGGTGGTGGATACCCTGCTCGCGGCAACCGCGCGGGTGCACGACCTGACGCTCGTGACCCGCAATGAGAAGGACTTTGCCGATCTTGGAGTGACGATCCTCAACCCGTCCTGAACGACGACCCCGCATGAAGAAATGAGTGAATGAGGCCATGCGTGGGGGTCGCTCGGCGCCGGGCAGGCGCAGGTGCTTCGTCGCTGAATCCGCTGACGGCGCTGCGGGTCGCTCAGGCTAGTGTCCTGCTGCTTCGCACGCGGGACACTGGCGGGTTGGGCCAGCCCTTGCTAAGCTTTGGACCATGGCCCACTACCTCGTGACCGGCGGCGCCGGGTTCATCGGCTCCCATCTCGCTGAAGAGCTCGTGCGGCGCGGCCACCAGGTGCGCGTCGCCGATAACCTCAGTACCGGCAAGCGCAGCAACC
>DAIUEK010000230.1:0-4247 GCA_036845165.1 Vicinamibacterales bacterium
TTCAAGGCGCTCAAGTACCGGAACGTCGGCCCGGCCGCCGGCGGACGCGTGTCGCGGGCGACGGGCGTGCCCGGCAATCCGCTCATCTATTACGCTGCGACGGCCTCCGGCGGCGTCTGGATGTCGAACGACGGCGGCACGACATGGAAATCCGTGTTCGACGATCAGCCGACGTCTTCGATCGGATCGATCGCCGTCGCCCCGAGCGACACCAACGTCGTCTACGTCGGGTCCGGCGAGGCCAACATCCGCGGCAACGTGGAGGCGGGCAACGGGATCTACAAGTCGGTCGACGGCGGGAAGACCTGGACCCACGTCTGGACCCAGGAGGGGCAAATCGGGACGATGGTCGTGCACCCGAAGAACGCCGACATCGCATATGCCGCCGTCCTCGGACACGCGTTCGGTCCCAACGCCGAACGCGGCGTGTACCGCACCCGCGACGGCGGCAAGACCTGGCAGCAGGTGCTCAAGAAAGACAACGACACCGGCGCCTCGGATGTGGCGATGGATCCCTCGAATCCGAGCACGCTCTTCGCCGGCTTCTGGCAGGCCCGGCGCTTCCCGTGGGACCTGCAAAGCGGCGGTCCCGGCAGCGGCCTCTACGTGTCGCACGACGGCGGCGACACGTGGAAACAGATCACTGCGCACGGCCTCCCCGACGGCATCTGGGGCAAGGTCGGCGTCGCCGTCGCGCCCTCTGACGGGCTCCGCGTCTACGCCCTGATCGAAGCGGAAAAGGGCGGTCTCTTCCGCTCGGACGATGGCGGCGAGACCTGGGACCTCGTGAGCCCCTCGCGCGCCCTGCGCCAGCGCGCCTGGTACTACTCGACGATCACCGTGCACCCGACGAATGCCAACGAAGTCTGGTTCCCGCAGGTCCCGATGCTGCGCACCATCGACGGCGGCAAGACGATCGAATACGTCAAGAAGCTGCCCCACGGCGACAATCACGACGCCTGGTTCGATCCCACCGATCCGAAACGCATGATCGTCGCGAACGACGGCGGCGTGCACATCAGCCACAACGGCGGCGCGAGCTGGTTTACGCCTCCCTTGCCAATCGCGCAGTTCTACCACGTGGCTGCCGACAGTCGGCATCCCTACTGGGTCGCTGGCGCGATGCAGGATCTGGGCACCGCGCAGGGGCCGAGCGACAGTCTCACGGCGGGCATTCACGTCACCGACTGGCACGACGTCGGCGGCGGCGAGGCGGGCCACGTCTACTCCGACCCGAGCGATCCCAACATCGTGTATGCGGGGGAGTACCTCGGCATCATCACGCGCTACGACTATCGGACCCGGGACGCGCGGAACGTCAGCGCCTGGCCGGAGAATCCCTCCGGCAAGGGCGGCGAGGACATGAAGTACCGCTTCCAGTGGACGGCCCCCATCAGCGGCTCGCCGTTCGACCCGAAGGTCGTCTACCACGGCGCGCAGGTCATCTTCCGCACGCGCGACGGCGGGCAGAGCTGGCAGGCGATCAGCCCCGACCTCACGCGCAACGACAAGTCGAAGCAGAAGTGGGCGGGCGGCCCGATCACCGGCGACAACACCGGCGTCGAGACCTACGACACCGTGTTCGCGATCGCCGAGTCCCCGAAACAGAAAGGGCTGATCTGGGCCGGCAGCGACGACGGGCTGGTGCACGTCACGATCGATGACGGCAGGAACTGGAAGAACGTCACCGCCGCGATGCCCGGCTTCCCCGAGTGGGGCACCGTGAGCACCATCGAACCGTCCCCCTTCGACGCGAGCACCGCGTATGTCGTGGTCGACGCGCATCGCCTCGACAACATGCATCCGTATCTCTACAAGACGAGCGACCTCGGCAAGACGTGGAAGCGCCTGGACGGCTCCCTCCCGCAGGACGTCTACCTGCACGCGGTTCGCGAGGATCCCGCCAAGCGCGGCCAGCTGTATCTCGGCACCGAGCGCGGCGTGATGTTCTCCCCGGACGAGGGGCAGACGTGGAGGCCGCTGCAGTTGAACCTGCCGACCGTCGCCGTCCACGATCTCGTGGTCAAAGACGACGACCTCGTGCTCGCGACGCACGGGCGCTCGCTGTGGATCCTCGACCACATCCAGCCGATTCGCGAGTACACCGACACGATCGCGACCCAACCGCTCCACCTCTTCGCCCCGGCGCCCGCCACCAGGTGGCACTACGGGTCGGCGAGCTGGGGGACGAGCGGGACTTTCTCGAATCCGCCGCACGGCGCGACGATCTACTACGCGCTGAAGGACGAGGAGAAGGGGGAGCTGAAGATCGAGATCCTCGACAGCCAGAACCGCGTCGTCCGGACGCTGAGCAGCACCGCGCCGCAGCCGATGGGCAGCGACGACAACGAGGATCCGGAGGACTTCAAGAAGGAGGCGCTGCCGCGTGTCGCGGGCGTCCAGCGCGCGATCTGGGACCTGCGGTACGAAGGCGCGCGGAAGATCAAGAACGGGCGCATCGACACCGGCGATCCGAACACCGGTCCGCGCGTCGCGTCCGGGACCTACACGGTCAAGCTGACGGCCGGCGGCAAGACGCTCACCGCCCCGCTCACAGTGATCGTCGATCCGCGCGGCGACCTGTCGCAGGCGGATCTCGATGCCCAGGCGGCGTTCTCCGTCCGGGTGCGTGATGACATCTCGACGCTGACCGATCTCGTCAACCAGCTCCGCTCGGTCCAGGAGCAGCTCAAGGCCCGAAACACCGCGCTCGACGCGCGGAAGTCGGAGTCCGGTGTCGCGGATCTGATCAAGGAGTCGGAAGGCGCGATCAAGAAGGCCTTCGCACTCGAAGACAAGCTGCACAACCCGACCGCCGAGGTCGTGTACGACATCCTGGCGATGCGCGGCGGCGCCCGGCTGTATTCGCGCCTGTCCCCGCTGCAGATGTGGGCCCTCGAGTCAAACGGCGCGCCGACCGCGGGCATGACCCAGGTGCTGGCCGAGCAGGAGAAGGAGCTGGCGTCGCTCGAATCGGAGGCGAAGCAGTTCATCTCGGGCGACGTCGCGAAGATCAACCAGCGGGCGACGCAACTGAATCTGCCGTTCGTGATCATTAAGTGATTGCTCGCGTGTCACGACCCTTCGACAGGCTCAGGGCAGGCGATCTCTCGCAGAGGGCGCGGACAAGCAGAGAGCGCTGCAATCTATGAGCGATTTGATGTGTGCGCCCTCGGCCTGTCTGCGCGCTCCGCGAGAGATCTTACGTGAGAGGTGAACCATGCCGTACTGATACCCACAACGAAATCAACTGCCTGCGCGTCTAACCAGCCTATGGAAGCATTCATCAAGGACCTCAAGCACTCGCTCCGCATGTTCTGGCAGAGCCCGGCCTTCAGCCTCGCCGCGGTGGCCGCCCTCACCCTGGGGATCGGAGCAAATACCGCGATCTTCTCGGTGGTCAACGCCGTCCTCCTGAAGCCCGTGGCGGTGCCCGATCCGGATCGCGTGGTGGTCTTCATGAACGTGTCGCCGCGCGGCTCGGGCCCGGCAGCCTCCCCGGCGAAGTTCGCGCACTATCAACAGCAGACCCAGGTGGTCCAGGACGTCTCCGCATTCAACACCGCCGTCATGAACTACACAGGTGGGAGCTTTCCCGAACAGCTGCCCTCCGGACGCGTGTCGGCCAGCTTCTTCAAGCTGGTGGCCGCCCCCCTCCTCCTGGGCCGCGGCTTCACGGCTGACGAGGATCGCCCGAACGGGCCGCGGGTGACGGTCATCAGCCGCCATCTGTGGGAAACGCGCTTCACCGCGGACCCGAACGTGGTCGGCAAGTCGATCTCGCTCGGCGGCGAGCCGTATACGATCGTCGGGGTCCTCGCGGACTTCGACTTCCGGGAATTCGGCCCGACGCCGCAGGTCTGGACGCTCTATCAGTTCGATCCGAACACGATGGACCAGGGGCACTACTTCCAGGTCCTGGGGCGACTGAAGGCTGGGGTTCCGCTGCCGCAGGCGAACGAACGCCTGAAGGCCTCCGCGGCGGATTTCCGGAAGAGGTTTCCCACCGCGCTCGGCCCGCAGAACTCGTTCGGCGTGCAGGCCATCCGGGACGTGATCGTCCGGGCGGACGTCAAGAACTCGCTGCTCATCTACGGCGGGGCCGTCAGCTTCGTCCTGCTCATCGCGTGCGCCAACGTCGCGAACCTGTTGCTCGTGCGGGCGACGGGCCGGCGCCGCGAGATCGCGATTCGCGCGGCCATCGGCGGCTCGCGCGGCCGGATCATCCGTCAGCTCCTCACCGAGAG
>DAIUEK010000231.1:0-4226 GCA_036845165.1 Vicinamibacterales bacterium
TCGATCTTCACCTTCTCGACCTCGCTCGACACCCGGCGCGTGACCTCCGTCAGGGTGCCGGACAGATCGACGTGCGCCCACGGCGACGCCGGGTTCTCGTCCTCCAGGGGCGCGGCGAACGACAGGTGCAGGTGACGCGGGAGGATCGTGTCCCCGTCCGCCAGGATGACCGCCCGCTCGATGCAGTTCTGCAGCTCCCGCACGTTCCCCGGCCAGCGATAGGCTTGGAGCTGCTCGAGGGCCGGCGGCGACAGCACGAACGACCGCTTCTTCAGGTCGCGGCAGAAGCGATCGACGAAGTACCGCGCGAGCACCGGGATGTCCCCGGGCCGATCGCGGAGCGGCGGGATGGTGATTGGAAAGACCGAGAGGCGGAAGTAGAGGTCCTCGCGGAAGCGGCGGGCCGCGACCGCAGCGCGCAGCCCCTTGTTCGTCGCGGCCACGAGCCGGACGTCGACCGACAGCAGTGCGGTGCCGCCGACGCGCTCGAACTTCTTCTCCTCGAGCGCGCGCAGGATCTTCGCCTGCAGCGACATCGGGAGGTCGCCGATTTCATCGAGAAACAGCGTGCCCCGGTGCGCCATCTCGAACTTGCCCGGCTTGCGTCCGGCCGCTCCGGTGAAGGCCCCCTTCTCGTACCCGAAGAGCTCGGTCTCCAGCAGGTTCTCGGGGATCGCCGCGCAGTTGATCGCGACAAACGGCGCGTCCGCCCGCGGGCTCAGCGCGTGCAGCGACCGGGCGAACAGTTCCTTCCCCGTGCCGCTCTCCCCCTCGAGCAGCACCGTCGCGTCCGTCGAGGCGGCACGCTGGAGCGACGCGAACACCTTGCGCAGGGAGGGATCGTCACCGACGAGCTGCGGCGCGCCGCGCCGGACGGCCAGCTCCTCTTTCAACAGCAGGTTCTCGGTCACGATGCGGCGCTGTTCCAGCGCGCGGTTGACGAGCAGCAGCAGGTGATCGGGATCGACCGGCTTCGCCAGGAAGTCCATCGCCCCTTCCTTCATCGCGGCGACCGCATCCTCGATGCTGCCGTAGGCGGTCATGACGATGACGGGAATATCGGCGTCGATCTCCTTGGCGGCGCGGAGCACGCCGAAGCCGTCCCCTTCGGGCAGCCGCAGATCGGACAGCACGACGGCAGGCTGCGCCTGCTGGAGCAGGCGCACGGCCTCGGGCTCGTCGCGCGCTTCGAGGACGACGTGATCCTGCCGCTCCAGCGCGTGACGCAGCATGGTGCGGAGCGAGTCCTTGTCCTCGACGATGAGGATTTGTGCGCTCAGCGGAGCCAGCCGGGAGGAACACCGGCGCGGCGCGCCTCTTCCTCGATGTCGGCAATCTGCTTGGTGCCGCTCTCGATCGCCTCGTTCACCCGCGCGAGTTCGGCAAGCGCCTTCTGCCGATCGTCGGCAATCGTCGCGCGCTGGTACGGATCGTCGCGGCTGGAGAAGTCCGCGGACAGCGCGTTGATGCGCGTCTGGAGCGCATCGCGGAACATCTCATTGCGGCGCACGTCCTCGCGCGCCGCCGTCATGCGGCCGCGCCAGTACGCCTCGTCTTTGGCCGGCTTGGCGCCGTCGGCCTTGGCGTCACCCGGCTTCGCAGGATCGCCAGGCTTGGCGGCATCCTCCTTCGCCGGATCCTTGTCGCCAGTCTTCGCCGCGGGATCGGTACCCGGCGCCTGCGGAGGCAGCGGGGGCATCTTTTTCAGATCGTCGTTGGTGTAGGTCTTCGTGGCGGTCGGGGCCGCCTTGCGACGTTCCTGCTCCTTCTTCGCGAGGTCGCCGAGGCTCTGCGCGCACACGGGGACCGCGATAGTCAGCAGCACGCCGGCAACCAGACCGCTCGAGAGCTTCATGGACCTTTCTCCTTCTGTGTCCGTAGTTTAGCACGTTCAGGCACCCGGCCGAATCGTCAGGATCCTGACGAGATCGGGTGACCCTGGGACCCCCTGGCGGCTCATCGAGACCTCGGTAATCGACCTCGCCTCGCCAGGCCCGTACGCCACCGCGCGGACCACGATGATGCCGTTACTATCGGCGGCTGGGCTACCGTCCCCGTCCCCCCGGTCATCCGCCACCCAGACGACGAGGTAGTAGGGGTTCCTGGATGTCGCCGACGCCTCCGGCACCAGCCGGGCCAGACTGCCGTACTCGAACAGGCGCCACGTGGGGGCATCGCCTCCGAGCGACGTCACCGCGTCGCTGTCGGCCTGCAGACGGCCGGTCAGCGCCCGCAGATCCAGCGGGTCGCCGTTCCAGGGGGCAGCCGGCGCGAGCGTCGGATCGACGAACCGTCCCGGACTCGCCGACGCCTCGGGGACGGCTCCCGGCGCGAGGAGCGCGGACCAGGACGGCCGCGCGCGAAGATCGGCGGCCGCCACGGCGATCGCCGCCTTCGACGCGTACGCGAGCGCACGCGCGTCGCGGTCGTGGCTCGCGAGCGTGGTTTCTGCGCTACCGAGCAGCACGACGGAGAGGCCGAGCCCCATGAGCAGCGCCGTCGCGAAGAGTGCCGTCAGCAGGGCCATGGAAAGCCTCACATCCTTGTCGATTGGCGATTGGTGATCGGCGATTGGCGATTGGCGATTCACGGATTGGCGACTGCCGATTGACGATTGGGGTTTCCACTTGCGGCGCGTTGGTCCAGTCGCCAATCGTCAATCGCCAGTCCGTGAAATCTTCAGTGGACAATCACCAATCGCCAATGGGTCACCGCCCTTGCAGGTTCGGGGGCATCACGTCGTACGCGATCACGAGATCCGGGACCGCCGGCATGGGCGTCGCGGGCGAGAATCGGAGCGTGACGCGCACGCGGCGCGCGGCATCGAAGTACTCGACGCTCATGGACGCGACGTTGTCCAGCACGGGCAGGCTCGTCCCGGTGGCCTCGTCGCGCCGGAGCAACTGCCGCGTGACGGCATCGACGCGATACGTCCGCACCTCCGCCTGCGCGATGGCGGCCCCAGGCTGGTACTGACAGCCGCGCGGCAACGCGTGCAACTGCAACGAGGCGGACGTCACCGCGTCGATGCGCAGCACGTCCCGGCAGCCCTGCGTGTCGAACACGATCGCCGTGGTCCCCGGCGTGAAGGCGCACGCCGGATCTGAGGCGGGACAGTTGCCGGCGTTCTGGATGGCGGCGTCGGTCTCGCCGGGCGCGAGCGCCGCCCCAAGCGTGGCCTGCGCCTCGCGGCTCGAGACATACCAGAGGGTGACGCCGCCGTCCGTCGACGGCGCGATCGGCGGAAAGAACTGCGCGAGCGCGCCGGCCTGCGGTCCCTGGTCCAGACCCGCCCCGGCGAGCGCCAGGTCCGCGCCGAGCGTCTGCAGCGCGACGCGCGCCCGCTGCTGCAGATCGGCGGCCTCGGGCTGCGCCCGCGCGATCGACGCCCCCGCGACGACGAGCGACATCAACGCGCCGGTGACGGTCACCATCACGGCCATCGCGACGAGCAGCTCGACGAGGCTGAACCCATGAGGCGCGCGCGTCATCAGCCCCCCGCCTCGCAGATGGTCGTGATCTGGACATCGCGGCCCGCGCCCTCACCCGCCGGCGGACGGCTCACGCGAACCGCGATCACGAGCGCCGCGCCCCCGTAGCCGGGGAGCGGCGAGACCAGCCAGCGTCGCGTGTACGTGGCGCCGGCCTCATCCGCCACGTCCGCGAAGCCCTCGGCAGAACGCTCGAGCGCATCCGGTGGGGACGGCTGCAGCGTGCCGGCCGCGGCCGCCGCCGACAGTTCGTCGATCTTCCGCGCGGCGACGACGGACATCAGGAGCTGCTGCTTCGCCGAAACGTTGTGCCGGATGGCCAGCGCGAACATCTGCGCGCTGCCGAGCGCAATCGTGACCAGCAGCCCGGTCGCGATGGTGACTTCGAGCAGCGTGAATCCGCGGACGGGCGATCGTTCACAGTTCACAGTTCACAGTTCGCAAGTGCAACCCGCGAGCCAGCGGCAAACCGGCGCAATTCCGAGGGTCTGTCGCGTCGCAGCTCGCGATCAGCGCAGTTTCCGATCGATCGGCGCGCCGGGCGAAGCGCAGAAACCGCGCGATCGGATCAGATCCGGCTCGACATCGCCACGGACGCACCTGGGCCTACATCGCCCTGTGCCGCCATCGTTGTAGGGCGGGTCTCTCAGACCCGCCTCCAGGAATGGCCGCGGAGTACGCCGACTGTCCGGCGTCACGTACGATCTCACGCCGAGGTCGCCGAGAAGCGGAGCG
>DAIUEK010000232.1:0-4212 GCA_036845165.1 Vicinamibacterales bacterium
CCTATGGCGTGGCGCCGGACCGGCTCCAAGCCTACGGCAACGGCCCGTTGGCCCCCGTCGCCTCGAACAGGGACGAGGAAGGAAGAGCCAAGAATCGTCGTGTGGAACTTGTGGAGCGGTGAACCCCGCAGCAATCGGTCTCGCCGGGCAAGGGGGTAGGCCGTTTTGGAACTCCGGCATTGAATGAAGAATCTACCGATGCTGCGCCCACCGAGCCGACCATCCGCCCGCTGCCACGACTATCGGGCCGATAGTACCCTGGCGCGCGCCCGCAGCCGGTGTCAGAACTTGTAGAGGCCCAGCGCGACCTTCGACGGGTCGCGGCGATCGATGCTGACGGGTACCATATTGCCAGGCTGCAGCCGCGGCAGGTCCAGGAGCGAGATCGGACACTTGGTCGTCGCCTGATACGGCGCGCCGTTCGGAGGGTGCACTTCGAGGAGGAACCGGACGACCGGGTAGCGCTGATTGAGGACCATCCGTGTTTCCGACATCTGCAGGATCCTGGCGTCGGCCGGAATGCCCGTCTTCTGCACGGCGCGCGACTCGGCGACGCCGTCCATCCGATTGATGATCGCACAACCTCCGCCAAGACACGCTGCCGCCAGCAGGAACACACCGGATGCGCGAACGATACGGTTTGACTCGATGGCCATGGTCGCCGTCCTCTCTGCTCTGCTAATTTTTCTCGTAAGCGACTCCAAGCTCCTTTGCCACAGCGAATAACCGAGAGTCGGCAGTCCACAACTGCAGCTGCCCTACGATGGCGGACGCGAGCAAGTGAACGTCGATCCACCCAACCCCACGCCCGTATAACGCTCGATTACGGACGAACGCTACCACCTCCGAGTGAGGAACCATGCTCGCTTGGAGCATTTCCTCGTAGGCGGCCAGGAGCGTTGCACGGCCGGCTCGGTCGCCAATGAGGAGTTCCCCGTAGACCAGTTCATGGCCGGCCACCTCATCGCGACCGAGGAGCGCGTCTAACGTACGCGCGTAGGGCGTTCGGTTGGCGAGAAACCGAATCCATACGGAGGTATCCACCAGGACCATCAGGCCACCCTGCGTTTGGCTGACGGCTTCTCACGCCGCCGGGACACATCGCGCGCGTGAGGCTCCGACCCTCGAAGGGCCCGAAGGCGGTCGTACGCCGCGTGCCGCACCAAGGCCTCCAGCCCCAGTCGAACGGTGTCGGTATCCGTGGTCGCTCCACACGCCAGCTTCGCCTCTTTGATGAGCTGGTCGTCGATGTTGAGGGTCTTCTTCATACAGACAATTATACCATAATAGTATGGCTCATTGAGCCTTATCACAGCGGCCTGACATGGTGGTCCTGTGGATGGGCATCCGCGTCGGTGCCGGCTGCGCACGGCGGTCGACCGGCGACTCCGTGAGGAGGATCGTGAGATCGGGCCCAGGAAACAGGCGATCGTGGCAAAGCGGGATTTCCGGCCCCGCTATTCGGACCGAAGCGCAATCGCGGGATCGACGCGCGCCGCGCGGCGGGCCGGAACGTAGCTGGCGCTGACGGCGGCGGCCGTCAGCGTCGCGGCGGTCGCGATGAACACTCCGGGATCGTGAGCACCGACGCCGAACAGCATCGCCGCCAGCGCTTCGGTCGCCACCACCGCCAACACGAGGCCCACGCCGACACCCGTGACGGTCGTCGCGAGCCCCTGCGTCACGATCATGCGCACGATGCGGCCGCCGTCCGCGCCGAGGGCGAGGCGGATGCCGATCTCGCGCGTGCGTTGCGCCACGGTGAACGCGACGACGCCGTAGATGCCGATCGAGGCGAGCGCGAACGCCGCGACGGCGAAGAGGCCGAGCAGCACGAACGTCAGCCGTTGAGACGACGTCGCGTCGCTGACGGCCTGCTGCATCGTTCTGATCTTGTAGACGGGCTGGTCCTTGTCGATGGCGTAGACCGCGCCTTTCACGGCCGTGATCATCGACGCCGGGTCCGCCGCGGCCCGGACGACGAGATCCATCCGCGGCTCGTTGGCCTGGAGGTGCGAGAGACAGATCGTCGGCGCCGGCTGGCGATCCAGTCCGGCCTGCTTCACCGCCCCGACGATCCCGACGATCTGCAGATCGGTGCGGCCGATCCGAATCTGCTGTCCGATCGGGTTCCGGCCGTCTCCGAAATACATGCGCGCCAGCGTGTCGTCGACGATCGCCACGAACGGTCGGCCGGTGCGGTCAGCGTCGGTGAACACGCGTCCGCGTTTCAGGGGGATCCCCATGGTCGCGAAGTAGTCGGCGCTGACGCCGCGCCTGTCCGCCGGAAGCCGCTGCCCTCCGGCCAGGAGCGGACGGCCCGGGAACAGAAACTCGGTCGTATCCGCGACCGTCGAATCGAGCGGCAGCACGTTCGCCACGGCCGCGTGCCTCACGCCCGGCAGCGCGTTCACCTGCGCAAGGACACGCTCGAAGAAGGCCGCCTGCTCGGCGCCGGCGCGGTACTTCGCGTCGGTCGGCAGCTCCATCTCGAGGGCAAGCACGCGATCGGAGGCGAAGCCGGGGCTCACCTGCTGCAGGCGCCAGAAGCTCTTGATGGTCAGCGCCGCGGCCACCAGCAGCACGAGCGTCAGCGCGATCTCGGAGACGATGAGCGCCTGCCGCGTGCGGCTGTGACCGCCCGCACTCCACCGCGCGCCTTCCTTGAGGCCCTCGTTCGCGTGGTCCGCGCCCGCGCGCGTGGCCGTCAGCGCCGGTATCAGCCCGAAGACGAGCCCCGTGCCGATCGCCATCAGCATCGTGAACGCGAGGACGGCAACGTCCATTGACAGCGGCGGGCGCATCACTTCTCCGCCGGCCGTCACGCGAAAGGTCGCGGGCAGGACACCGTCGAGCACGTCAACGCCCCACAGTGCGAACAGGAGTCCAAGGGCGCCGCCCGCGAGACCGAACAGCACGCTTTCGGTGAGAAACTGCTGGACCAGACGCGCCCGTGTGGCGCCCAGCGCGCGTCGAATCGCGGTTTCGCGCTGCCGCGCCACCGCGCGCGCCAGCAGCAGGTTCGCGATGTTCGCGCAGGCGATCAGCAGAACGAAGCCGACCGCGGCGAGCAGCACGACCAGCGAGGCGCCCATCTCTTCTCCGACGAGACGATGCAGCGGCACGACCGTCGTGCCCCAGCCCTTCAGGGGCAGGACGTGCTCGCCGATCCGCTGCTCGATCGACGTCATCTCGGCGTTGGCTCGTTCGGCCGAGACGCCCCGCCTGAGGCGTCCGATGACGCCGAAGTTGTGGTCCGTTCGACCCTTCGCGCGCAGATCCGCCGTGCTCCAGGGGACGAGCAGCTCCGAGGGGACCGGCGACCAGAACGTCCGCGGAAGAACTCCGATGATCGTGTAGGGCAGATCGTCTACCATTAGGCGGCTGCCGATGGCGGCCGGATTGAGACCGAGATTCTGCTCCCAGAATCCGTACGAAATAATGATGACGCGGTCCTCCCATCCTTCCGTGGATGTAAAGTCGCGGCCGATGAGGGGAGCGGCGCCGAGCACGGACAAATAGTTCGTCGAGACGCGGATGGCCGGAATCTGGTGCGGCTCGCCGGAACCGGTGACCGTCCCCGACCCGAGCTCCAGCGCGGCGAGATCGTCGAACGACGTGCTCTGCTCCTTGAAGTCCACGTAGTTCGGACCCGACGGCCCCACGTGGCTCCAGCCCTGCCCGACGCTCGTTTCCCAGACGAAGGCGAGACGGTCCGAGTCGTGGAGCGGCAGCGGACGCAGCACGATCGAGTTCACGACGCTGAAGATCGCTGTGTTGGCACCGATGCCGAGCGCGAGCACGCCGACGGTCACGGCCGTGAACAGGGGGCTGCGCGCCATCAGGCGGAGGCCGTATCGAACATCGTCGGCGAACGTGCGCATCCCGAATGCCTATAACAAAGAACCGTGCCAGCGGAACCGCGCGAAACAACCGAACGATTTCAGCCTCGGATGATCGCCAGGCGCATGGGATCGTCCGCCGCCGGGACGCCAGCATCCCAGGAACGAACACTGTAACCTCGGATCTCCATTTCCGGGTGGCCGGAAAGCGGCGCGCCGGACGCTCACCGCGCTGGCGGCTTCGAGGAACAGGTTTCAACGCGCGTGACTGCGTCGGACTTGAAGGGCTTCGATGCGGTTCTCTGTGCCATGGCCGCCATCCCACGGCGGCGACAGTCCGAATAGATCTAGGCGCTGGGCTCGAATGCCA
>DAIUEK010000233.1:0-4210 GCA_036845165.1 Vicinamibacterales bacterium
GCGCTGCTGACGACCACGATGATCGGCATGCGGGACGTGGTGGACCTGGTGCGCGAGCGCGGCCTCGCAGGCACGATCGCTACGATCGTCGGCGGCGCGCCCGTGACCGCCGAGTTCGCGCGCGAGATTGGCGCCGACGCCTGGGCGGCCGACGCGCCGAGCGCCGTCGATCGCATCCGCACCTTGATCGCCGGGCGCTGATGCAGCCGTTTCTCTCCCGAATTCGCGAGCGCCGCGCCATCCTGGGCGACGGCGCGTGGGGGTCTCTGCTGATCCAGCGCGGGCTTCCCTCCGGCCTTGCGCCTGAGGCATGGACGCTGCAGCGCCCGGACGTGGTGCGCGCCATCGCCGAAGAGTACCTCGCCTCCGGCGCCGAGATACTCACGACCAACACCTTCGGGGGCTCCCCGACCCGGCTGCGCACCGCGGGACTCGAGGATCGGCTGGAGGAAATCAACGCGCGCGCGGTCGAGCTCCTGCGCGGTGTGGCGCACGGCCGGGCATGGGTGTCGGCGTCCGTCGGCCCGACGGGTGGCCTGCTGAAGCCGCTCGGCAGCCTGGACGCGCAGGACGCGTACGAGGGATTCGCCCGCCAGATTCGCGCGCTCGTGACGGCGGGGGCCGACCTGATATGCGTGGAGACGATGACGGACCTCGCCGAAGCCATGCTGGCCGTCCGCGCGGCCAAGGGCGTCGCGCCCGGCGTCCCCGTCATCGCGACGATGACGTTCGATCTCACCCCGCGCGGCCCGTTCACGGTGATGGGCATCTCGGTGGAACAGGCCGCGCGCGAGCTCGCGGGCGCGGGCGCAGACGTCGTCGGTGCGAATTGCGGCAATGGCGTCGATCAGATGCTGGACGTGGCGCGTGCGTTCGTCGCGCATGCGCGCGTGCCGCTCGCCTTCCGGCCCAACGCGGGCCTGCCCGTCATTGAAGGTGGGCGTGTCGTCTACACACAGACGCCCGAGCAGTTCGCCGCCGCGGCGGCCGGGCTGCTGCAGGAGGGAGTCGCCATCGTCGGCGGCTGCTGCGGAACGACCCCGGCCCATATCCGCTCCCTCGCGACCGTCGCACATTTGTCGTAACGTTGCGGTTTGCAGGTCGCAGTTTGCGGTCAGCCGGGGTCACTGCCAACTGCCAGCTACAATTGGTGTCAGGCATGATCGCAGCGGACGCCCTTCTCTCGGCCTACACCAGCGGCTGGTTTCCCATGGCCGTGGCGCCCGGCGACATCCGCTGGTACTCCCCCGATCCGCGCGGCGTGATTCCGCTCGACACCTTCCGCGCGTCGCGCCGCCTCGCGCGGAGCCTGCGGCAGCACCGCTTCGAGATCCGCATCGACACCGATTTCCGGACCGTGATCCGCGCCTGTGCCGAGCGCGTCGAGGCGGACGGGAACTGGATCGACGAGGAGATCATCGACAGTTACTGCGCGCTCCACGAGCGGGGGTTCGCGCACTCGGTGGAGACGTGGCAGGACGGCGTCCTGGTCGGCGGTCTCTACGGCGTCGCGATCCAGGGGGCGTTCTTCGGTGAGTCGATGTTCCACACGGTCACCGACGCCTCGAAGGCGGCCCTGGTCGCGCTCGTCGACCGCCTGCGCGCGCGGGGATACCGCCTGCTCGACACGCAGTGGGTGACCGACCACCTGGCGCAGTTCGGCGCGGTGGAGATTCCGCGGCGCCGTTATTTGCGATTGCTGGAGGAAGCGCTGAACGTGGAGGCGACATTCGGGTGAAGCCTGTCGGGCTTAGTGCAGAGGGCCTGGGCATCGGGCATCGGCTGAGCGTTCGCTCTTACCAGGCCCCATGTCCAGGCCCAATGCCCTGTGCCCGACAAGCGTTCACTAGGCCAGGCCCAATGCCCTTTGCCGACAAGTGTCAGTGAACCGTATACGGCTCGCTGAGCGTGAACGGCGCGACCTTCGCTTCGAACTCTTCGCCGCTGTTCGTGACCATCTGGTAGGTGCCCTCCATCACGCCGAACGGCGTGGTCAGCGGGCACCCCGATGTATACGTGAACGACTCGCCAGGGGCGAGGAGGGGCTGCTTGCCCACGACACCGGGACCGCGGACATCTTCGATATGGCCGGTGCCGTCGGTGATGATCCAGTGGCGCGTCATCAGCTGCGCCGGTTCCGTTCCCTCGTTCGAGATGGTGATCGTGTACAGAAAGAACCACTGGTTCTGGGAGGGCTGCGAGCGCTCGGGGGCATATTCCGATTCGACGCGTACCTTGATGCCCCGGGTGACCGCCTCGGACGTGAACATGCGTCAATGATGCCATAACCATGCCCTATAACCATGGATGACGAGCAGGCCGAGGCCTCCGCACGTGCCGGATTGTGCGCCACCTGCCGGCACGCGGCCGTCATCGTCAGCGACCGGGAGGCGCGGTTCTATCGCTGCGAGCGCTCGAAGACCGACCCGCGGTTCCGGCGCTATCCGCCGCTGCCCGTCATCGCCTGTCTTGGCTATGATGAAGGGGCATGCACACGATCCAGCCCGCCCGATTGAAGCCGGGCGTTTCCGTTCACGACATCACCGATCACAGCCAGGACGACCTGGCGGCGGGGGACGATCGGCTGCTCCGGGGCAAGGCGCTGATCTTCTGGGACCGGAAGAGCCCGACGCCGAAGAAACTCGACGCCATCGACACCGACCAGATCACCCCCGCGGCCGACTGTGTCTCCGAGAGCCTCGAGACGCTGGACGAACGCTGGAAGTCCGGATCCTTCCGCTACCTCATGCCGGACTTCCGCGCGCGCGTGCACCGCGGCGAGACCTTCGTCATCGCCGGCGACCGCTTCGCGATCGGATCCTCGCGCGAGATGAGCCCGGCCGGGCTGAAAGGTGTGGCTGAGGAAGTCGGCAAGCACCTGGTTGTCGTCTGCGGCCACAACATGGGGGACATCTTCCGCCGCAACGCCTTCAACCTCGGCCTCCACGTGGTCCAGAGCCCTGAAGCCGTCGCGGACGCGCAGGATGGCGACGAGCTGACGTTCGATCCCGTCACGCGACAGCTCGGCAACGTCAGCCAGGGCAAGACGTATGAGCCCGTCCCGCTCTCACCCAAGGAAGAAGAGATCCGGCGAGGCGGAGGGATCTTCGAGGTCGGCCGTCGGGAGTTCCGCAAGTCGGCGGAAACGCCGCCGGTCATCGACTGGGCCAGCGAGGCCGACGCGCGCGGGATGACGACGACGGAGCAGATCATCTGGGCGCATCGCGTGGACAAGGAACTGAAAGCACAGGACCTGAAGCCGGGGACGACGCTACGCGTGTATGCGGACCTGCTGCCCGCCTCAGACGGCACGGCCCCCTTCTCGATCCACACGTTCAACCAGATCACCGGCGGCGACGCGATCTATCCGCGCCAGGCCGCGATTGCCAACGATCACTTCGTCTTCACCGGCAGCGCCATCGACGACAAGCAGACGGGCATCGGCCGCGAGTTCGCGCGCCTGCAGGACCTGCAGAAGCCGTACTACGCGACCCCCGGCGACGGCATCTTCCATTTCTACTTTCCCGAGCAGGGGCTGGTGATGCCGGGGCAGTTCATTCCGGGCGCCGACTCGCACAGCCGCGCCTACGGCGCGTACGGCGCCGTCGGCATCGGCGTCGGATCGACGACGCTCGGCTTCGGGTGGGCGACGGGCTACATCTACGTCACGCTCGCCAGGGCGCGCCGCGTCGTGCTGAACGGACGCCTCCAGCCCTGGGTCAGCGGCAAGGACATCGTCCTCGAGCTGCTGCGGCGGTGGGGAGCGAAGCAGTCAGAGGGCATGTCGGTCGAGCTCGTGGACGCGAACCGGCAGCTGCCGATCGCGTATCGCAACACCATTGCGAACATGATGGCGGAGGCGGAGGCGCAGAACGGCATCTTCGCGCCGGACGACACGACGTATGCGTGGTACCGGCAGAAGGGGATCACGACGCTGCCGTATCCCCCGATCTCTCCCGGCGCCCACGCGCGCTACGAGCTCGACGAGAACCTCGATCTCAACGATGTCCGGCCGATGATCGCGAAGCCCTTCAGCCCCGGCAACGCTTTTCCGGCGGAGGACGTCGCGAAGGAGCGGATCACGTTCGACAAGGCGATGATCGGCTCCTGCACGAACGGCAGCTACGACGACCTGCTGCAGGCCGCCCTCGTCCTGCGCGCGGCGCGCGGCCGGGGAGGGTCACATCGAGCGTCTCGGCGCCCAGCGTGG
>DAIUEK010000234.1:0-2060 GCA_036845165.1 Vicinamibacterales bacterium
TCCGAGATCGTGGAGATGAACAGCCCGAGCGCGAGCGTGCACACGACGTAGAGCAGGCTCATCGCGAGGAGGAGCAGGACACTCCCACGCAGCGGCACCTCGAACCAGAAGACCGCCACCGCGGTCACGAGCAGCACGTCCACGAGCGCGATCACACCGTACGGCAGCAGCTTCCCCACAATCAGCTCCCATCGACGTAGCGGCGTGACATTCAACTGCTCCAGCGTGCCCAGCTCCTTCTCGCGCACGATCGCCATCGCGGCGAGATTCGCCGTGACGACCAGGAGCAGCAGCGCGAGGACGCCGGGGATCATGAAGAAGCGGCTCTCGAGCTGCGGGTTGAACCACACGCGCATCCGGAGGTCGATGCCCCCGCCTTGACCGCCGGCGGCGCCGGCCTGTCCGCCATCCCCCTCGGCGACGGCGGCGGCATACTCGCCGACCAGCGCCGTCGCATAGCCGAGCGCGACCGTGGTGGAATTGGAATCCGATCCGTCGGCGACGACCTGCACCGAGACCGGCTGCCGATCCTGCACGGACGTGCCGTAGCCGTGCGGAATCGCCAGCGCAATCCAGGCCTGCCCCCGCTGCAGGTAGGGATCCACCTCCCGCACCGTGGTGACGATGTCGATGACGGTGAAGTACGGGGAGGCGTCGAAGCGCGTGATCAGGTCCCGGCTCTGCGGCGAGCGATCGCCGTCCGCGACGACCACTGGCACGTTCTTGACGTCCGTCGTCGCGGCGTAGCCGAGCATCGTGAGCTGCAGAATCGGCGCGACGATCACGAGCCCGAAGAGCCGGGGGTTCTGGCGCAGCTCGAGAAACTCCTTCCAGACGAGGCAGCGGAGCCGCTGCATCAGCCCTTCTCCCGCGCGAGGCGCAGCGAGGCCAGCGCCAGCATGACGAGGGCGTAAATGGAGAGCGCCAGCATCTGCGGCCACAGCAGCGCCAGGGGCGTGCCTTTCAACACGATGCTCCGGAGCGCGATCAGGAAGTAGCGGGCCGGTACGGCGAGGGTGATGAGCTGCAGCACGTGCGGCATGCTGGAGATCGGAAAGATGAAACCAGACAGCATGAGCGTCGGCAGGAACGACGTCAGCAGGGCCGCCTGGAACGCCACCTGCTGCGTCTCCGCGGCCGTGGAAATCAGCAGGCCCGTCCCGAGCGCCCCGGCAATGAACAACGAGAGCGCGACGAGCAGCGCCCCCCAGTTGCCGCGCATCGGCAGCCCGAAGAGCACCATCGCGGCGAGGATGATCATCGCCGCGGAGGCGAGGGAGATGAAGAAGTACGGAATGCTCTTCCCGATCACGAACGAGAACGTGTCGATCGGCGCCATCCGGATCTGTTCCATGGTGCCGTTTTCCTTCTCGCGCACGATCGACAGCGCCGTCGAGATGACGGCGGTGATCATCAGGATGTAGGCGATGAGGCCAGGCACGAGGAACAGCGTGCTGCGAAGCTCCGGGTTGTACCAGATGCGGGGCGTGACCGAGACGAACGGCGCAGGTGCGGCGCCGCCGGGCGCCAGTGCCGCGCCGGCGCCCCGGATGATGTTCCCCGCGTACCCCATCACCGTCGTCGCCGTGTTCGCGTTGTCGCCGTTGATGAGGAGCTGGACCTGCGGCCGACGGCCGCCGAGGACGTCGCGGGCGAAGCCCTCCGGGATGACGAGCACGGCCCGCGCGACATTGAGATCGAGCAGGCGATCGATGTCCGCCGGCGAGTAGACGTCTGCCACGCGGTCGAAGTACCCGGAGTTCGTGAAGCCCGAAATCAATGCGCGGCTCTGGGACGTGGCATCGCGATCCTGGACGGCGAGCGGGATGTGACGGATGTCCCAGTTGAGGGCGTAGCCGTACAGCAGCAGGAAGAACGCCGGGACGAACACGATCGTCATCAGCGTGCGCCGATCGCGCAGGATCTGGCGCAACTCCTTCCGGTAGACGGCCAGCGCCTTGGTCACGCGGCCTGCCCCGAGCCGGGCCGAGCGGCGGTTCCCCCTGCCCGATCGATCACGTCGAGGAACACGTCCTCGAGCGAGGGCGTCACGGCGGCGA
>DAIUEK010000234.1:2160-4157 GCA_036845165.1 Vicinamibacterales bacterium
TCCGGGAACGAGTCCAGCAGCCGCATGGCTTCGACGGACTTGTCGGCGCGGATTTCAAGGATCGGCCGTCCCTTGAACACCTGCTTGACCTCCGTCGTCGTGCCGATCGCCGCCAGTTGTCCCGCGTGAATGAGCGCGACGCGATGACAACGCTCCGCTTCGTCGAGGTAGTGCGTCGTGACGAGGACGGTGACGCCGGACTGCGACAGCGTGTCGATCAGCCGCCAGAACTGCCGGCGCGACAGGGGATCCACGCCTCCGGTCGGCTCGTCGAGAAAGAGGATCGCGGGCTCGTGGAGAATCGCGCACCCCAGCGCCAGGCGCTGGCGCCAGCCACCGGCAAGATCGCGCGCGAGCGTCTGCTCGCGGCCGGCGAGCCCCGCCATCTCGATGACGAAGCGTCGCCGCTCGGCGAGTGTCTGCTCGTTGAGCCCGTAGATGCCCCCCCAGAAGCTGATGTTCTGATCCACCGTCAGCAGCTCATACAGCGAGAAGCGCTGCGACATGTAGCCGATCCGCCGCTTCACGCCTTCCGGATCCCGCGTCACGTCGACGCCGCCGACGATCGCGGTGCCGGACGTCGGCGTCAGCAGGCCGCACAGCATGCGGATCGTGGTCGATTTCCCCGCGCCGTTGCTGCCGAGGAACCCGAAGATCTCGCCGCGGGCTACGTCGAAGCTCACGCCGTCGACGGCGACGAACTGGCCGAATCGCCGCGTGAGGTCGCGGACCTCGATGGTGTTGTTATTTCCCAACGGCCCGCTCCAGCCGCGCGTCGGCGAGGCGCACGCCCGCGACGGCGCGCGCGCGATCGAGCTCCGCCTGGAGGCGCGCGACCTGCGCCTCGAGCACGTCGGTGCTGGTCGCGACACCCGCCTTGTACCGTTCCCCGACGACGCGCTCGGCTTCGGTGGCGGCGCGGATCTCGTCGTCCGCGGCGGTGACGGCTTCCCTGCTCGACGCGAGCTCGAGGACGCGCGCGCGGACCTCGAAGGTGACCTGAAGGTCGAAATCCTCCACGCGAGTCTTGAGCGCCGACGCCGTCGCCCGCGCTTCTCCGTGTTCGGCCGCGCGGCGTCCGCCGTCCCAGAGCATCCACGTCAGGTTGATCGACGCGTCCCACGACGTGTTCCAGTCGCCGCGGCGCGGAAAGATGCGGGGATTCGGGCGTGCGTAATCGTAGCCGCCACCCAGCGCGATCTGCGGACGCGCGGACGAGGCGACGGCCGCGGCGCGCAGGTCGGCGGAGTCGGCGCGCTGCTCGAGCGCCTGCCGCTCCGGCCGGGTCTTCAGCGCCCTGGCGATGAGGTCAGCGACCGGGACACTCGCATTTTCCGGCGCTGGACCCGGAGGACCGCCGGACACTGTGCCGGTCACCCTTTCGGCGGGGGTCCCGGTATCGTTGCCCGTGAGGCGACGAAAGTCCGCCTCGGCGATCGCACGCTGGTTCGCCGCGTCGAGCGCGAGCAGCCGCTGGTGCGACGCCTGCGCCTCGGCGGACGACACGTCGCTCGGCGGAATGAGGCCCGAGGCCAGCCGGGCGCGGACATCCGCCACGTGCGCAGTCACCGCCTCGAGCGAACGACGGAGCACCGTCTCGGTGTCGCGAGCGGTCACCACCGCCCAGAATGCGCGCGTGATCTCGAGCCGCAGGTCGGCGCGGGCGGCCTCCACGTCCCTGGCGATGGCGCCGCGCTCGGCGCGGGCGGCCCGCTCGAGCGCGTCCGCGCGCCCCCCGGTGTAGATCGGCCACTGCAGATCGATCCGCGTCCGATAGTTGTTCGGGATGTCCGGGTAGACGATCTGCGGCGCCCGGCCGGGCAACGCGATGGCAAACTCGTCCACGTGATTGGTCCGGGCGTACCCGCCCTGCAGCGCGACGATGGGACGATCCGCCGCCTGGCGTCCCGCGATCGCGAAATCCGCCGCCTCCACGCGCGCCTCGATCTCCGCCAGACGGCGGCTATTGGCCAGCCCTTGCGCGATGGCCTCGTCCA
>DAIUEK010000235.1:0-1759 GCA_036845165.1 Vicinamibacterales bacterium
GTGCTGCCCGCGGCCTGGATGGGGCTGTTGCCGATCTCGACGACTTTTCCGGCGAACGACTTGCCCGGCATCGCGTCGATCGTGATCTTCGCGTGCTGGCCCAGCACGACGTTGGGGATGTCGGTCTCGTCGACTTCGACCTGCGCCTCGATGACCGACATGTCGGCGATGGTCAGCAGCTGCGTGCCGGCGTTGTTCATCGTGCCGATGACGACCGTTTCACCTTCTTCGATGTTGCGGCGCGTGATGATGCCGGTGATGGGGGATTCGATGCGGACCTTGCTCAGGTTCAGCTTCGCATTCTCGAGCCCGGCCTCCTCCTGCTTCATCCGCAAGCGCTGCGTCTCGATCTGCCGCTCGGCCGAATTCAGGTCCGACTGCCGCATCTTCACCGTGTTTTCGGCGTTGTCGAGCGTCTCCTTCGTCGTCAGCCCGCCCTTCCAGAGTTGCTGCTGACGCGCGTAGGCGTCCTGCGCCTGCTTCAGCGCGGCCTTCGTGCTGTCGATGGACAGCTGCAGCTGCTCCATCGTGGATCGCGCCGCCGCCAGCGACGCCTGTGTCTGGTTGTACGCCGTCGTCAGGTTGCGCGGATCGATCTGGAGCAGGAATTGCCCCTTCTGCACGCGCTGACCTTCTTCGGCCTTCAGGTCCGTGACGCGCCCCATCGTGTCCGCGCTGATGTTGACCAGCCGCTGCGGCTGGATCTTCCCCGATGCCGACACGATCGCCTGCAAATCCCGCTTCCGGATCGTCTCGACGTTGACGGCGATGCCGTCCTGCCGCTTGAACTTGACGTTGGCGTAGCCGATGGCCCCGAGGACCACTACCCCGATCACGCCAATCAGGATCTTCTTGTTCCGGCTCATGCGCTATGCGCTCCCCATGCGGCTCTTGATGAGCGCGACTGCGACGGCGATCACCGCGTACACCGTCAACAGCGAGATCGCGATCGGCTGCGTGCGCCGGCGGTACAGCACCGCCAGCCCGATGGCCAGCACCACGATGTACCAAATCAGAAAGACGTCGACCATGCCGAGCAGGCGCCCGGCGAACGAATTCTCGGCCAGCATCGGCAGCAGCGCGCCGAGATTGGCGACGCTGCCCATGGACCCCCGGAAGTAATTAATGGCGCCGGAAAAGACCGTCGACAGCGCCGAGATCGCCCCGGCATGCGCCAGCACCGTGAAGACCTGTTTGAAGGAGGCCTCACCGCCCATCGCGGCGTTGAAGATGGCGAACAGGATCCCCGCGATGACGAGCGCGATGATGGGGGACATGACGAGCACGCTGATGCCTGTCATATAGGGCATGCGCCCCGCGCCCTTTTCGAGCTGCTCGTACATCTGGTCGTTCACGGTCATGCCGAACGACTGCATCTGCTGCACCTGCTGGTCGAGCGCCGCCTGGCGTCCGGCCGCGGTCGTCATCGGCAGCGCCGTGAAGATCGCGATGATGACCGTCGTGAGCGCCAGCATTCCGAACCATTTCGGCTGGGCGACCACGCTCGCGAACGTGTCGCGGGGCGCGGTGATGACGCCGATGAAACGTGCAAGAAACCCCTTCGGGGCAGGCGCAGAGCCGGCCGCAGTCGCTGTGCTAGTCATAGATTTGTGCCTTGAAGACCGTCAATCGGGCTGTTCGGACTGTTCGAGAACAACCGATTGTACCACGCATCTATACGACGGAGTCCGCCAGAAAGTTTCAAGACTCCGCGTCCCAACTCTCACGTAGAGTAACACTTAGCTCAGTTGCCTGAGGC
>DAIUEK010000235.1:1859-4109 GCA_036845165.1 Vicinamibacterales bacterium
TAAGTTTCGATAAGCTCACTAGATGCGAGCACGACGAGGGCGCGCCCTTCTGCTGCTGTGGCTGATCGGGGCGTCAGCCACCAGGGTTGTTGCGCAGTCAGAGGCGCCCCTTCGACAAAGCTCAGGGCAGGCGGTGGGTGTCCGGGCCGCCGGGATGGGCGGCGCGTTTACCGCGGTCGCCGACGACGCGTCGGCGTCGTTCTGGAACCCCGCCGGGTTCGCGTCCGGCGCTTTCTTCAGCCTGGTCGTGGACCGGAACGCCCTCGACCGGAGGTCGGCGCTCTTTGTCGCGATCGGGACCCCGCCGCTCGGTCTCTCCTACTACCGGACGGCTATTGCCGAGGTGAAGAACGGCCGAAACACGCTCGTAGCGCACCATGCCGGCGTGTCGCTGGTGCAGTCCCTCGGAGGCCGGCTTGCGGTGGGCACGACACTGAAGCTGGTGCACGGGATTGCGTCTCCCGCGGAGGGGGTCGCGACCGCCTCGAACAGGTTCGACGCGGACCTCGGGGTCATGGCGACCGGGTCGCTGGGGCAGCTGGGGCTCTCGGTGCGCAACCTGTTCCAGCCGGAATTCAAGATGCGCGCGGGCGGGGCTCTCCGCCTGGATCGCCACGTCCGCGCGGGGATCGCGGTACACGCCCGTCCGGATACCACCGTGGCGGCGGACGTCGATCTCACGACGGGCACCACCGGCCGCGGGGACTGGCGCGACGCCGCCCTGGGCGTGGAAGCGCACCCGAACAGGCATGCGTGGCTGCGCGGCGGGGTTCATTGGAATACCGCGGGCGGATCAGTCGGCGGAACCGGGGCCGCGCCGATTGCGAGCCTCGGTGGGAGTTATGCGGTCTACGGCTCGACCAGAGCCGATGCGCAGGTCAGCGTCGGATCATCGAAGGGTGACCGGGGTTGGGGCATTGGCCTGCGGTTTGTTTTTTGAGCCACGGAGCACATTTAACGTACTTTATTTACTTGACAAAAAGTGTCAGTTGTATACGATAACTGTCTCTCCCAGCATGTCTTCCGGCGATTGTACGGAGCAGTGGTCTAGATAATGCCCGTCCGCATAGGCGAGCTGCTGCTGAAGGAAAGGCGCATCACTCCCGCGCAGTTGCAGGAGGCGCTCACCTATCAGAAAACCAGCGGCGGCAAGCTCGGTTTCAATCTCGTCAAGCTTGGCTTCGTCAAGGACGAGGAGATCACCGCTCTGCTCTCGAAGCAGTACGGCGTCCCCTCGATCAACCTGGCGCAGTTCGAGATCGATCCGGCGATCGTCAAGCTGATCCCGGCCGAGACCGTGCAGAAGTACCAGATCGTGCCGCTCAGCCGCGCCGGCGCGACGCTGACGATCGCGATGACCGATCCGACGAACGTGTTCGCCATGGACGACATCAAGTTCATGACGGGCTACAACGTCGAGCCGGTCGTGGCCTCCGAGACGGCGGTCACCGAGGCCATTCGGCGGTACTACCCGGCGGGCGCGGCCGCCCCGCGCGTCGTCGTGGAAAAGAAGAAGCGCGAGATCGCCCCGCAGCAGGCGGCGAATCTGAACAACGCCGCCACGCTCGACATGGTCACGAAGGCGCTCGAGGAATCCGCCCAGGTCCTCGACGACGACGTCCAGCTGCTCGAGGAGATCGAGCAGATCGACGTCTCCTCGCTCGAGAAGCAGGGCGGCGAGGCGCCGGTCATCCGCCTCGTGAACCTGATGCTGATGTCGGCGATCCAGAAGGGGGCGAGCGACATCCACATCGAGCCGTACGAGAAGGAGTTCCGCGTCCGGTTCCGGATCGACGGCATCCTGTACAACGTCATGGCGCCGCCGATGAAGTTCCGCGACGCGATCACGTCGCGCCTGAAGATCATGGCGAAGCTCGACATCGCCGAGAAGCGGCTCCCGCAGGACGGCCGCATCAAGATCCGGTTCGGCGACGCCGAGGGCGGCACCAAGGAAATCGACTTCCGCGTCTCCTGCCTGCCGACGCTCTTCGGCGAGAAGATCGTCATGCGTCTGCTCGACAAAGACAAGCTGATGCTCGACATGACGAAGCTGGGGTTCGAGCCGGAGTCGCTGAAGAAGCTCGAGAACGCGATCAACAAGCCGTGGGGCATGGTGCTCGTCACGGGCCCGACGGGCAGCGGCAAGACCAACACGCTCTACTCGTCGATCGCGAAGATCAACACCGCCGAGACCAACATCATGACGGCAGAGGACCCCGTGGAGTTCACCCTAGTCGGCGTCAACCAGGT
>DAIUEK010000236.1:0-4108 GCA_036845165.1 Vicinamibacterales bacterium
GTTCGAGGTGCGATGGCTTCATTGAAGATAGAGGGCGGACGCGCGCTGTCGGGGCGCGTGGCCGTTGAAGGCAACAAGAACTCGGCGCTGCCACTGATCGCGGCCTGCATGCTGACGGACCAGCCGTGCGAGATCGCCAACGTGCCGCGCATACGGGACGTCGATGTCCTTCTCGATCTGATCGAAGCGCTCGGCGCCCGGGTCGAGGGGAAGGGCACCGGCACGCTGCGGATCCAGTGCGAGCGCGTCACCGGCGATCGGCCCGATCCGGTCCTCGTGGGGCGCCTGCGCGGGTCTGTGCTGCTGCTAGGCCCGCTGCTCGCGCGGCGCGGCGTGGCCCGGCTCGCGCCCCCCGGCGGAGACTTCCCGGCGCGGCGGACGATCTCGACGCACCTGGGTGCGCTGAGGGCGATGGGGGCGGTGCCGCTGGACGAGCCGGGACACGCCATGCACGCCCCGGACGGCCTGAAGGGGGCGTCGATCTATCTCGACGAAGCGTCAGTCACCGGGACCGAGACGGCGCTGCTCGCGGCCGCGGCGGCGAGAGGTCCCTCGGAGATCCGCCACGCCGCGATGGAGCCTCACGTCATCGAGCTCTGCGAGTTCCTGCAGGCGATGGGCGTCGGGGTGGAAGGCGGCGGCACGCCGCGGATCCGTGTCGAGCCCGCCGGGCGGCTCGGCGGAGCGTCGCACCGGCTCGCCGGCGACTACATCGAAGCGGGCAGCTGGGGCGTGGTCGCGGCGATCACCAACGGCGATATCGAGGTCACAGGCGCGCGCTCGCAGGATCTCGAAGTCATCGCGGCCCCCCTGAAGCGCATGGGCGTGCAGTGCTCGTATGACGACGACACACTGGTGGTCGGCCCATCGTCACTGAGGGGCGTCCGCCGAATCACGACCGGCCTGTGGCCGGGTTTTCCGAGCGACCTGGTCAGCCTCGTGACGGTGCTCGCGACGCAGGCGGACGGCCGCACGCTCGTCCACGACTGGCTGTATGAACTGCGGCTCTTCGCCCTCGAGCAGATGAGCGCGATGCGCGCGGACCTGTTTCTCTGCGATCCGCACCGGATCATCGTCAGCGGCCCGACGAAACTGCGCGGGCGCGCGCTCGACAGCCGCGACTTGCGATCCGGCATGGCGCTGATTGCCGCGGCGCTGGCGGCCGAAGGGGAGAGCCGGGTGTCACCGCTCGAGACCGTCGAGCGCGGCTACGCGTCGCTCATCGAGCGGCTCACGAGCCTCGGCGCGCAGGTAGAACGCGAGACCTAGTTATTGGCGATTGGCGATTGCACGGAATTGCGATTGTCGATTGTCGATTGGCGATTGGGCATTGACGATTACATGGAACTGGCTATTGGCGATTGGCCATTGACGACTAGACGGATTGTCGACTGCCGATTGGTGATTGGGGTCAATGAGTCGCGTTCGCCGTGCGAACGCGACTAAGCGCCACCGCCGCCGGGTTTCTTCGGCGCCGGCGGGGTCTGCACGGGAAGCATCACGCCGGGCAGCGTGCCCTGCAGCGGCTGCGGGAACGGCGGCTGCGCGGCCGGCGCCGGCGGCGCGGGCAGGACCCGGGGTGGGGTCGACGGCGAGGGCGCCTGCGGGTCGAGCGGCTCCTCGCGCGGTGTCGACCCGAGTACTTCGGACAGCGTCGCGTTGCCGACATCGCGTCCGAGCCGGAACGGCCGCAGATCCGCTTCCGTCAGATCCAGGACGCGCACGATGTGCGGCGTGAGCGTCAGGATGATGTCGGTCTGCTGCGTCTCGCGGTGCGTGTTCGCGAACAGGCGGCCGATGAGCGGGACGTCGCTCAAGCCAGGAATCCCGGAGAGCACCGTGCGCTCGTCGTCGCGGATGAGGCCGGCGAGCATGTTCGTCTCGCCGTCCTTCAGCCGGATCGTCGTGGCAATCTCGCGGTTGCCGAACGTCGGCAGCCCTCCGAACCCTGTCCCCGAAATACTCGTCAGCGAAATCTTCACCGCCAGCGTGACGTCATCGTCGTGATGGAGGCGCGGCGTGATGTCGATGTTCACGCCGATGTTCTCGTAGGTGTACGACGTAATCGGCTGCGTGTTGACGCCGCCGGCCGCGATCGGCGCGAACGTCGTGACCGGCACCGGCACGCGTTCGCCGAAGCGGGCGGTCGACGACATGCCTTCTTCCATCCTGAGGTGCGGGTTGGCGAGCGTGCGCGTGGCGGTGTCGTTCTTCAGCAGCCGGTAGTAGATGCCGGGGATACCCGAGAGGAAAACGTCGGCAGCGGTCAGGTTCCTGAGGTTGGCCAGCGTGAAGTCGGTGCGGTTGATGTCCGCCGAGCCGGAGACGCCGTTCGAGGCGGGCGAGGCGATTTGGAGCCCGTAGTCCTGGAGCTTGGAGCGTTCGACCTCGAGGATTTCGACGTCGACCACGACGGCAGGGCGCGCCTTGTCGATGGCGCTGATCAGCTTGGCGGCGGCGGCGATACGTTCCGGCGTGTCCTTGATCGAGATCGCGTTGGTCGCCGTGATCGGCGAGATCTGGCGGATGTCGATCACGACCCGCAGCAGATCGATGGTCTCCTTCAGGTCGGCGTTGCTCAGGTAGAACGTCCGGACCACGGATTCTTCGTACTCCCGGCGCTTGGCGGCCGTGTCGGGAACGATCGTGATCGTCCTGGGCGCCGTGACGCGGTAGAACGTCCGCGTGCTGGCCGTGAGCGCCGCGAGCGCGTCCGGCAGCGTGGCGTTGCGCAGGTCGAGGCTCAGCGGCTGATCGCGGAACGCCGAGTCGAAAATCATGCTGAGGTTGGCGAATCGCCCGACCGTCAGGAACACCGCCCTTGCGGTGGCGCCAGTGCCAAATGTCAGCGACCCCGGCAGTTTCACGCCGTCGGGAAGATCGAGTCCGGGCGCCGGCATGTCGCGCGTGCGGTCGATGAGGCTCTCGAGCTCGGTCTTGCCGCCGCGGGTCACGGCGACCTTCGTGCGCAGTCGCTGACGCGCGTCGCGCAGCGCGGCGTCCACGGACGAGTCCGTCGGATTCAGCTCTGAGGCGAGCTGGTACTCGACCACCGCCTCGTCGTATCGCTCGAGGCCCGCGAGGCGCCGTCCACGGACGGTGTGCTCCTGCGAGGCGCGCAGCTTCGCGCGCCCGAGCGCCAGGCGCACCTCGGTGTTGGACGGGTTGGCCCGCGCCAGCCGGGTGTATTCGACGACCGCGCGATCGTAATCCTGCGCCAGCTCGGCCTGGTGCGCGAGCCGCATCCCCTTGGCCGTCGCGCACGCCGATCCGCCCGCCATCGCCAGCACGGCGACGAGCACGATCGCGGCGCGGCGAAGATCAGCGCTCAGAGCCGGCCGTGATGACATCGGCACCCCGTGGGATCTTGAAGGCGAACACACTGTCGGCGAGCCCGGTGTTCTGGTGGTAGTTGGTGAACTGAAATGTCGAGCGTCCGCCCTGCTGGTCGGCGGCCGTGAGCGCGCGAATCTGCAACGTGGCGCGGTCGACGACGATCACCAGCCAGTCGTAGTCGCGCTGCTTCCGCCTGGGATCGAGCCGCAGGGTCCACGTGTCGGCGGCGCCGCCCTCGGCGTAACGGACGGTGAAGTCGCGCGTCAGGTTCCCCTTGCCCGTGAGGAACAGCACCGCCGTCGTCGCCTCGTCCTCAGTCGGCACGGCGCTGACGATGACCTGCTTGTCGGCGGGGATGTACGAGTAAATCCTGCGGCCGTCCGAGACGAAGGTCTTCTTGTCGGGCGCCGTGTACTCCCAGCGCATCCGGCCCGGTTTCTTGATCTGGACGGTCCCGCGCTCGGTGGACTTCTTCTTCAGCACGCCGCCTTCGTACAGGTGGGTGAAGTCGGCGGTGAAATCCTTCACGAGGTCGTATTTCTGCTGGATGGCACGGGCCGTGTCGACGGCGGCGGGCTGCGCCTGGCCGGCGGCGGCAGCCGCGGCAATCACCAGCAGGACGGGAAGCAGTAGTCGAGTCATTCTGGTCTCTAACGAGACACCGACACAGGAGACAGGCGGGCACTTCCGAGTGTAGCACCGAGCGTGTGCAGTTCCGCGCAACCCGAGGGGCCGCCTGGTGGTCCTTGTTCAGCGAGGACAGGCCACTAGC
>DAIUEK010000237.1:0-4090 GCA_036845165.1 Vicinamibacterales bacterium
GGTCCGCCTCCGCTCCCGTGTCAGCCCGGAGCTTCGGCGAGACAAGTTCCGCCTCCGCCACGACGCAATCGGCCCGGGCCTACGGCGAGACAAGCCGCGATATCAGACTCGCCTCGACATCAGACGCCAACGTGCTTGCGGAAATCGAACGCCGGCTGAACGCGCTCGAAGCGTCGTCACGCGATTCCGGCCTGCGCAACGCGTCGACCCTGAGCGCGCGCGCATCGGATGCGGAGATCATCAGGCGCGTCCGCGAGCTCCTCGCGAAGAGCGAGAACAAGCAGCAGGGAGAGCTGGCGCTCCGCATCTCCCAGGTGATCCACGACGTCGACGCGCAGCGCGTCGCGGACCTCAACCGGATCCAGCAGGGGATGGGACGCATCGACGCGTCGGTCAACGCGGAAGCGGCGGCGCACCGCGATCTGACGAACTACATCCTCACGTCGGCCAAACAAAGATAAGTGCGAAGTGCCAAGTGCGAAGTAATAGAGGTGACATCGTGAAGGCAACATGGATTATGGCGGCGGCGCTCGTAGCCGCCTGTTCGACGGCCCAGGCGCAGGAACTGCCGTTGGCGCAGGGCGCTGCGCCGCAGGCGGCTTCGACGCTGCCTGTGAAGCCCCCGCCCGCGGCGCCGGTCGTCGCCGCGCCTCAAGCGACCGCGAGCCGCGAAGACATCAGGGCCATGGAGTCGCTGCTGACCAGTGCGTTGCAGAAGGGGGCGCAGGATCTTGCGCTGCGAATGCAGGCCAACGAACCGGGCAGCCGTTTCGTCACCGGTACCGGGCGCGCGCGCGGATTCGCGCTCGAGGGCTACGGCGTGTTCTTCGACGTCGATGTCCCGGGCATGAAACAGAGCCTCGTCTGGTCCGCGGAGATGCTCCGGCAGATTCAGCAGGCCGAGAGTCTCCGGCAATTCATCGCCACGAATTCTGACAGCCCCGCCCGCAGGCTGGCGGAGATGGAACTCGCCCGGATCGAGCGCCAGATGAATTCGGTGAGACCGCCGCAACCACAGTCGGCGCCTCGTGGCGAGGCCAGGGCCACAGTTGTGGCGGAGTCGAACACGGCGACTGAGCCGCCGCCATCGGCGTCCGGGGCTCGGATCGCTCCGGCCGCGGATTTACGCGACCCGAACGAGCTCTATACGGATGCCGTGAAGAACGCCCTGATCGACGCCATGCTTAAATACACCGCCTTCCTCAAGATCGGCGCCGAGGAGTGGTTGACCGTCGCGGCGCGGGATAGCGAGGGACCGTCGATGCCCGGGCAACTCGAGGATGCGTCGACCATCGTCATTCGGGTCAAGGGGAGCGATCTCGCCGCGTTCCAGGGGGGCAAGCTCACCCGTGAAGAAGTGCTGAAGCGGGTGGTCGTCAAGGAATTCTAGTCCGCCCCCGCCCCGGGGGGGCGGTAGAATCCTTCGATGCGCATTCTCACGCCGACCCTGCTCCTTGGCGCCGTGCTCCTGGCGGGATGCTCCCGCCCGGTGGACCTGCAGCAGGCGCTCCAGATCACGGACGTCACCGCCGGCTATCACGATGCCGGCATCGTCGAGGGCAAGAACAAGCTCGTCCCGAGCATCAGGTTCCGGTTGAAGAAGGCGACCGACGACAGCATTCGCCCGCTGTCGCTCAACGTCGTGTTCAAGAAACTGCCACGGTCCGGTGTCGCGGTGCCGCCGGGCTCGGACACGGAAGAGGGCTGGGACGAGACCTTCGTTCAGAACGTCCCGTTCGACGGGAATCAAACGGCGCTGCTCACCGTCCAGACCAACGCCGGTTACACCGGCGATCCCCCGCAATCGCGCGCCGACATCCTGAAGCACTCGATGTTCCAGGACGTGCGCGTGCACATCTTCGCCAAGCACAGCTCGTCGCAGTGGGTGGAGATCGGCCACTTCGATATTCCCCGTCAGGTCCTGGCCCAGTAAGTGAGCGGACCTCGCGGGGGAGACCGAGCGCCCTCGGCTGTAGGCTTGGAACGACGTCTTGGCCCGCTCGACGCCGCGGCCATCGTCATCTCCAACGTGATCGGCGGCGGGATCTTCTTCGTCCCGATCATCGTCGCGCAGCTCGTGCCCAATCCGACGGCGATGCTCGGGGTGTGGCTGCTCGGCGGCGCGCTGGCGTTCGCCGGTGCGATGGCGTACGCCGAGCTCGCGGCCGTGCGCCCGCACGCCGGCGGGGAGTACGTCTACCTGCGCGACGCGTACGGCCCGGTCGCGGCGTTCCTCACCGGGTGGACGTCATTCATCGCGGGCTTCTCCGGGGCGGTCGCCGCCAGCGCCGTCGCGCTGGCCGATTACGTCACCCGCTTCATTCCGCTGGCGCCGGCCGCGAAGTCCGTCGTCGCCATCACGGCGATCGCGGCGCTCACGCTGATCCACGTGCGCGGCCTGGGTCCCGGACGTTTCCTGCAGAACATCCTCGCGGGCCTGAAGGTGAGCGCGATCGTCGTCTTCGTCGCGCTCGGGTTTTCGATCGGGCACGGCGACACGGCGAACCTGGCGGCCGGCGGGACGACGGTACCGGTCTCGTGGCTCCTGGCGCTCGTGCCGGTGATGTTCAGCTATTCGGGATGGAACGCGGCCGCGTATGTGGCCGAGGAAGTCCGCGAGCCGTCGCGCAACGTACCGTTCGCGCTGGCCCTCGGGACGATCACGGTCGTCGTCCTGTATGTCGGGCTGAACGCGCTGTACGTCTTCGCGTTCCCGATGGGCCAGATCGCGGCGCTCTCGGGCGGGCGCTTGATGGATACCGTGGCGGAGCGCCTGTTCGGATTCGCCGCGGGCAACCTGATCGCGGTCTTCACGATCGTCAGCCTCGCCGCCAGCATCAGCGCGATGGTGCTCGCGGGGCCGCGCGTGTATTTCGCGATGGCGCGCGACGGCATGTTCGTGCGCGCCGCCGGCCGCGTGCACCCGCGTTTTCGCACGCCCGCCACGGCGATCATCGCGCAGGGCGTCTGGAGCAGCGTGCTCGTGCTGTCCGGCACGCTGTCGCAGCTCGTGACCTACACCGGGTTCGCGGTCGTTCTCTTCGCCGGCCTCGCCGTCACCGCACTCTTCGTGCTCCGCCGCCGCGACGCCGGCGCGCCGCGCCCGTTCTCCGCGATCGGCTATCCGTGGGCGCCCGCGATCTTCGTCATCGCGAGCGCGGTCATGGTGGGGAATGAAGCCTGGCGCAACCCGGGGACGACGATGGCCGGGCTCGCGCTTATCGCGGCGGGTGTGCCGGTGTATTACGCGATCCGACGAGCGCCCCAAGCGTAAGGACCGCAAGCGTGCCGTCGCTGGCCGCGAAGAGCAGGAACGACGTGGGGGAGTGGCGGAAGAAATAGTCCGCCAGGAACGCCAGCGCGCCCGCCCCCTTCAGTCCAGGCCCCATCACCCACAGGTACCATCGCGCGCCGCGCGGGTCCCGGTACGGCCAGTAGTAGCCGGCGCCGACGGCGAGCAGGAACAGTCCGTTGAGATCCGAGAAGATGCGCGGCTGCGCGGGCGGGACGCCGAAGAGCGACGCGAACTGGTCCGCCGCGACCAATAAGAACAGGCCGACCGCCGCGTCATAGACCCCGGAGATGGCTGCGACCGCGCGTACAAACGAAAAGGGCGCCGATGGTGTCACCGGCGCCCTCCCCAATCTTCAATCTTCAATCTGCAGTCGCCAATCGAAAACCGCCAATGCGATTACTGGATTCTCTTCAGATCTCCCTGGAACGTGATCGTCTGCTCCGGAGTAATCAGGACGTCGAACTCGGCGGTCTCGAAGCCGTCCGCCGTGATCTCGACCTTGTGGCGCCCGCCGTTGAGCGGAAGCTTCTGGAACGCGCCGTCGAACTGCTCGACGTAGCCGACGAAGTAGCCGTCCACGTACACCTTCGCCGCGCGCGGCTTCACCTTCAGCTTCAGGTTGCCCTGGTCGTGGCTGCCGTAGACCCGCGACCCGGAGTAGCCGCCGTAGCTGTCGCCGTAGCCGCTGCCGTAACCATAGCCATACGGATCGCCGAACGGATCACCGTAGTACGGATTCCAGCCGAGTCCCGAGTAGAGGCCGTAGCCCATGCCGAATCCGTACGGGTAATAGTA
>DAIUEK010000238.1:0-4066 GCA_036845165.1 Vicinamibacterales bacterium
GGGTCTTCCCGCGCGTCATGACCGGCCCATACTAACCCGGCCGCAACACTTCCGCCTGAAGGTGGAAGCCATGGGTTATCTGCAGAGAGCCACGAGTGACCCGGCAGCGAGCCGCGAGGTATCCGCAGCCAGTCCCGTGGCTTCCACCTTCAGGTGGAAGAAACCGTCAGCACTTCACCGACACCGGCTTGCCGGAGAACTTCGTCTTCTGCACCGCCTGCTCCCCCGCGACGCGGACCTCGACGTCGCGGACCATCGGCGCGCGCATGCGCGACCCCGGTGTCAGCGCCATCGTGAGGCGGCGATCCTTGTCGGCCCACTTGAACGAGATCCCCATCCACCCGCCACGCCGGTACTCGAACGACTTGCCGTCGTCTTCGAACATGTCGAACGAGCCGTCGGTCCCCGGATAGACCGTCACGGTCAGCGGGCCGTTCACGGGCTCCGCGGTGTATTGCTTCACCGGCCCCATCGGGACGATCGCGCCGGCCCGGACATAGAGCGGCATCGTCGCCAGATCGACGGCGCGGTCGATCTCGCGGCCGCCGCCGGTGCGCTCCTCGGTCCAGAAGTCGAACCACGTCCCGCGCGGTAGATACAGGCGACGCGCGGTCGCCCCCTTCTCCACCACCGGCGCGACGAGGATGTCGCGTCCCCAGAGGTACTCGTCACCACGGGCGACCGCGGCCGGATCGTCCGGATAGTGCAGCCAGAGCGCGCGCATGATCGGCATGCCGGTCAGCGCGGTCTCCCGCACGGCGGAATACAAGTACGGCATCAGGCGATAGCGCAGCTCCAGGAACTTCCTGCAGATCGGCTCGACCTGCGTGTTGCGCAGCTCCGAGTCCGGCGGACGCCCCGCGCCTTGATACGTGGCGGTTTCCTCCGGCCCGAGCTCACCCTGATTCCAGCCCCACGGTAACCGCAGATGCCATGTGCGCCCGTGGGCGCGGAACAGGGGGCAGAACGCCGCGAACTGGAACCATCGCACGTAAAGGTCGCCGAGGAATTCCGGCGTCGGCACGAAGCCGCCGATATCGGTTCCCCAGAACGGAATGCCGCTCAGGCCCGTGTTGACCGCGACCGGCACGTGGGTCTTCAGCGTCTCCCACGTCGAGTAGACGTCGCCCGACCAGAGGAACGCGCCAAAGCGTGCCATCCCCGCGTAGCCGTTGCGATGGAGCGCATACGGCCGCTCATCCGGCCGCCACACCTGCGAGCCTTCCCAATACATCCGGATCCGGTTCAACCGTGACGGTGGGTCATACCCGTCGCCCTGGTCGGGCCACCATCCGTCGATCCCGAGATCGAAGACCCCCTTGTGATGCGGCCAGTAGCACCCGACGCTGCGCTCGTCGGGCCACTTCCCGTTGACGACATCGCCGCCCTCACCGGGGATGCGGCCGCTCGGCTCCGGTGTCGTGCAGGGATCCTTGACCGTGCCGGTCAGCCGGCGCCCCTCGATGACGACGTGGAGCACGATCTTGTAGTGGAGCGCGTGCAGGTCGTCGATCGCCTGCTTTGGATCGGGGAACGTCTCCTTCTTCCAGGTGAACTCGCCGTTGTGCGTATTCCACCCCGACGGCGTGAAGTCGGTGCCGAGATAGATGAGCGCGTCGCACGGCAGGTTCTTCTCGCGCATCGTCTTGGCGACCCACATGATTTCGTTCGGGCCGGAGAGCGTGCGATGCGACTGCTGGTAGCCGAACGACCACAGCGGCGGCATCTCCGGAAGGCCGGTGATCCGCGCATACTCGCGCATGATGACGGCGGGATCCTTCGAGACGACGACGAAGCAGTCGAGCGGCAGCGGGTCGTCCGAGGTCATGGTGCCCTTCGGACCCTTCAGGTCGAAGGCGCCGAACGGCTGATGGATGAACAGGCCCCAGCCGCCCGTGCCGATCAGCCACTGCACCGGCACGCGTCCGCCGTGCGTCCGCAGCTGGTATCCCCCCTGGCCGTTGCGCATGGCATCGACCGAGCCGCGACGATCGAACTGCGGTCCGCCTTCGCCGAACGCGAGGACGGGCGCGTCGCCGATCAGGAACTCGAGAGTCCCCGCGTCGTTGACATGGAGCTCCTGGACGGTGGCGCCGGTCGCATCAGCCACGCGGACGGTCAGGGGCGCGCTGGACACCGACACCGAGAGCGCCCCGACCTTGACGGGCGTCGTGCCGGTCACGGGGCGGCGCTGCCCGGTCAGCGGCACGAGACCCCCGTCGCGATTGAGGTCGCCGTCGGGCGCGCCTTTCGGGAGGACGGACACGCGGAGTGTCGCCGGCGAGATGGACGTGATGCGCAACTCGACCGGCTGCCCGGCGACCATGAGGTCCTGCCCCTGCGCGTCCGTGTCGACTCGAAGCAGCATCGCCGCCCCGGCCACGCCCAACCCCTTCAGCGCGTCCCGGCGTGTGAGTGTTTTTCCCAATTCCTAAAGCCCAAAACCCAAAGCCAAAAGCCTGCTTCGCCTATTTCGCGCTGAACGTGAACACCGTCTTCGAATCGTAGCTCTTCCCAGGACGGAGAATCGTCGACGGGAAGTTCTTCTGGTTGGGTGAGTCCGGGTAGTGCTGCGTCTCGAGGCAGAGCCCGCTGCGGAGGCCGTAAACGTGCCCGCTCTTGCCCTTGATCGTGCCGTCGAGGAAATTGCCCGAGTAGAACTGGAGGCCAGGCTCCGTCGTCGTGATCTCCATGGTGCGGCCGCTCTTCGGGTCGGTCAGGCGTGCCGCGAGCTCGAGGCCGGTTCCCTTCCGGTTGAGCACCCAGTTGTGGTCGTAGCCCTTGCCGTTCTTCAACTGCGGATTGTCCTGGTTGATCCGCGCGCCGATGGCGCTCGCCTTGCGGAAGTCGAACGGCGTGCCGGCGACGGGCGCCAGCTCGCCGGTGGGGATCAGCGTGTCGTCCACCGGGGTGTAGCGGTCGGCGCTTATCAGCAACTCGTGCCCGAGGATGTCGCCCGACCCTTCTGCGGCCAGGTTGAAATAGCTGTGCTGCGTGAGATTCACCGGCGTCGCCTTGTCGGTCGTCGCGTGGTACTCGACGATCAGCTCGTTCTTCTCCGTCAGCGTGTAGGTGACGCGGACCGCCAGGTTACCAGGATACCCTTCGTCGCCGTCCGGGCTGGTCCGCGTAAAGACCGCTGACGACCCCTCGGCGGATTCCTTCGTCGTGACGCTCCAGAGGACTTTGTCGAATCCCTTGTTGCCGCCATGCAGGTGATTGGGACCGTTGTTCGTCGCGAGCGTGTAGGCCTTGCCGTCGACGTCGAACCGCCCCTTCGCGATGCGGTTGCCGTAGCGGCCGATGATCGCGCCGAAAAACGGCGGCGTCGGCTCCGCGAAGTAGGTATCCGGCTGGTCGAAGCCGAGCACGATGTCGCCGAGCGTGCCGGCGCGGTCGGGCACTTTCAGCGAGGTGATGATGCCCCCGTAGCTGATCGCCCGGACCTCGATGCCGTTCTTGTTCGTGAGCGTCACCATGTCGACCCTCTGGCCCTGGAACATCACCTTGGTGGTGGTCTTGGTCACGGAGCTCCCCAGCATAGCGGCAGAGGCCAGTGCGGCGGCGAAAACGCAGCGCATGAACATGCGCGCATTGTAAACGATTACGTCGCCGGCGACCGATGACGTAATATCCTGCCCCGTGGGTGCGACGCCAGGCGGTCTCCAGTTCACAAACGTCAGCAAGTCCTTCGGCGCCGTGAAGGCGCTCGGCGGCGTCACCTTCTCCGTGGCCGAGGGAGAGGCGCACGCCCTCATCGGGGAAAACGGCGCCGGGAAGTCGACGCTCCTCAAGGTCCTCGCCGGCATCCTGCAGCCCGACACCGGCGACGTTCACTGGCGCGGCGAGCGGATGCACCTCGGCAGCCCGAGGGAAGCGCTCGAGCGCGGCATCGGCATGGTCTACCAGGAGATGCTCTCCTTCCCCAACCTCACGGTCACCGGCAATATCTTCGCGGGCCGCGAGCTGACGCGCGGCGGGCGGCTGCTGAACGCCGAGATGCGCGAGCGGACCAAGACGCTGCTCGCCGAACTCCACCTGTCGATCTCCCCCGACGCCGCGGCGG
>DAIUEK010000239.1:0-4056 GCA_036845165.1 Vicinamibacterales bacterium
CTTGACGCCGTGCGCCCACGCCTGGTGCTGCGCGTCGAGGCCGGGAAACGCCGGGAGCAGGGACGGATGGATGTTGAGGATCGCGTTGGGAAATGCCTGGATGAAAACGGGGCTGAGCAGGCGCATGAAGCCGGCGAGACACACGAGGCCGACGCCGCGGGCCCGCAGATGCTCGGCCAGGACGCGGTCGTATTCCTCGCGGCTCGAAGAGGCGCGGTGGCTCAGAACCAGCGTTTCGATCCCGACCCTGCGGGCGCGCTCGAGTCCCGGCGCATCGGGCTGATTCGAGATGACCACCGCGATCCGGGCATCCAGGGTGCCGGCCGCGATGGCATCGATGATTGCCTGCAGGTTGCTGCCGCGGCCCGAGATGAGAACGCCGAGCGTACGATTCATAAAAGGCTCAAGGCTCAGGGCTCAAGGCAAGGGCTTCCGCCCCGCCATCCCGCGGGCCTTAAGGCCCCGCGCTACACCTTTGACCGCCGCGCCACTCCACTCACCCTAGGTACGAGACGACGCGGTCTCCAGGGATCAGCTCGCCGATGATCCGCGGCGATTCGCCCTGGTGCTTCAGCATCATGACCACGCGGTCGGCATCTGCTGGGCGGCAGGCGACAATCAGTCCGATTCCCATGTTGAACGAGCGGTACATGTCGTCGATCGGCACGTCACCCGCCTTCCATAGGAACTGGAAGAGCGCCGGGACGTCCCATGCGCGCCGATCGATCCGCGCGCCCACGCCAGCCGGGAAGATGCGCGGCAGGTTGTCCGTGATCCCGCCGCCGGTGATGTGGGCCAGGCCTCTCACGAGGCCAGGTTCGTTCAGCAGCGGCTCGACAACCGGGAGGTAGGACCGGTGCACGGCCAGCAGCGCCTCCCCCACCGTCGTCCCCAGTTCCGGCACCATCGAGTCCACGCGCAAACCCAGTTCGTTGAAGACGATACGGCGCGCCAGCGAGTAGCCGTTGGTGTGAAGCCCCGTGGACGGGACGCCAATCAGGATGTCCCCAGGTTCGAGCGTGGAGCCGTTGATGATCCGCTCCCGGTCCACGGCGCCGACGATGAAGCCGGCCAGGTCGTACTCGCCGGCGGCGTAGAAGCCGGGCATCTCCGCGGTCTCGCCCCCGAGCAGAGCGCACCCGTTTGCGCGGCAGCCCCGCGCGATGCCCGCGACGATCTGCTCCGCAACGTCGGGCGCCAATCGACCGGTGGCGAGATAATCGAGGAAGAAGAGCGGCCGCGCGCCCTGCACCAGGATGTCGTTCACGCAGTGATTGACGAGGTCCTCGCCGACCGTGTCATGGCGATTGGCCATGAACGCCACCTCGAGCTTGGTCCCCACGCCGTCGGCGCTCGCGACCATCACCGGGTCGGCGAAGCGGCCGGGCTCCAGGCGGAACAACCCGCCGAACGATCCGATGTCGGACAGGACTCCGGGGGTGAACGTCGAGCGGGCGAGCCTCTTGATGCGACGGACCACCTCGTGGCCCGCATCGATGTCAACGCCGGAGGATTTGTAGTCCATAGGGGCCAGGGATCAGGGAGCGAAGGGTGGCGATCACGGCTCGTGGCTCGAGGGCGGCACGAGTTTCAGCGGCAACTGCAACTGTGACGCTTGGTCCTTCGGGAACGGCACCGGGTAGTGGCCCGTGTAGCACGACGTGCAGTACTGCGATCGGTGCGAGTTCACGCCGACGAGCAGCCCCTCGAGGCTCAGGTAGCAGAGCGAGTCCGCCTCCAGGTACTTCCGGATCTCCTCGAGCGTGTGCGTGGCCGCAATCAGCTCTGACCGCCGCGGCGTGTCCACACCGTAGAAGCACGGCGAGATCGTCGGCGGGCAGCTGATGCGCACGTGCACCTCGCGCGCCCCGGCCGCCTTGATCATCCTGACGATCTTCTTCGATGTCGTGCCGCGCACGATCGAGTCATCGACGAGGACGACGCGCTGGCCGTCGAGGACGCTGCGGACGGGGTTGAGCTTCACCTTCACGCCGAAGTGGCGGATCGACTGCTGCGGCTCGATGAAGGTCCGCCCCACGTAGTGATTGCGGATAAGACCCATGCGAAGCGGGAGGCCCGCTTCCTCGGCGTAGCCGGTTGCCGCGCAGACACCCGAGTCGGGCACGGGGACGACGACGTCGGCCTCTGCGGGCGACTCGCGCGCAAGGAGGCGGCCGAAGGTCATGCGGACCGCATTCACGCTCTCGCCAAAGACGTAGCTGTCGGGACGCGCGAAGTAGACGTGCTCGAACACGCACTGCGAGATCGCCGCCGGGGCGAACGGCTTGATCGATCGCAGGCCCGAGGCATCGATCACGACAATCTCTCCAGGCTCGACGTCGCGCACCCACGTGGCGTCGATCAGATCCATCGCGCACGTTTCCGACGCCACGACCGTCGCCTCTCCCAGGCGGCCGATCGCCAGCGGGCGGAACCCGTGCGGGTCTCGGACGGCAATCAGGCGGTCCGAGGTGGCCAGCACCAGCGAGAACGCACCGCGGATCTGCGACAGCGATTCGATGATGGCGTCTTCGACATGGGCCGCCTGCGACCGGGCGTACAGGTGAAGGATGACCTCGGAGTCGCTGCTGGTCTGGAAGATCGCGCCGCCGCGGCTCAGCGCCTCGCGCAACTCGGACGCGTTGACCAGGTTCCCGTTGTGGCAGAGCGCGATCTGGCCGTGCTGGCAGTCGATGAGCATCGGCTGCGCGTTGATCAACTTGCTGGCGCCGGCCGTCGAGTAGCGGACGTGGCCGACGGCGAGGCGGCCCTGGAGGCGCGCGAGTTCGGCCTCGGTGAACACGTCGGCAACGTGCCCCATGGCACGGTATGCGATCAGCCGCTCACCGTCCGACGCGGCGATGCCGGCGCTCTCCTGGCCGCGGTGCTGCAGCGCGTAGAGGCCCAGATAGGCCATCTTCGAGGCTTCGGGGTGACCGAAGATGCCGAAGACGCCGCACTCTTCGTGGAGCTTGTCGAACATGCAGGACTGGCTGATGCGTCGAATCATGATCGTCCCGCGCTCACTTCCCCGAACACGCGCCCGAAGATCCGATCGACGTGGCGCAGGTGCACGGCCAGGTCGAAGGCGCGCTCGATCTCCTCGGCCGACAGCACGCGGCGCACATCCGCATCGTCGAGCAGCAGCGGCTTGAACGGCCGCGCCTCGTTGAACGAGCGCATCGCGTTGCGCTGCACCCACTCGTAGGCCTGTTCGCGGGAGGCGCCCCGACGCGCCAGCTCGAGCAGGATCGTCCCGGAAAAGACAACACCGCGGGAGCGCTCGAGGTTTTCCCGCATGCGGTCGGGATAGACCACCATGTTCCGCACGATCTTCGTGAACCGTCGGAGCACGTGGTCGAGGGCGATGAAGCTGTCGGGCAGGATCACCCGCTCGACCGACGAGTGCGAGATGTCGCGCTCGTGCCAGAGCGCGACGTTCTCCATCGCCACCATCGCGTTGCCGCGCAGCAGGCGCGAGAGCCCGACGACCTGCTCGCAGCCGATCGGGTTGCGCTTGTGCGGCATGGCCGACGACCCCTTCTGGCCCGTTTCGAATGGCTCCTCGATCTCGCCGATCTCGGTCTTCTGCAAGCCCCGAATCTCGAGCGCGAACTTCTCCAGCGAGGCGGCGGCAATGGCAAGCGCGGCCAGCAGCTCCGCGTGGCGATCCCGCTGGATGATCTGCGAGGACACCGGCGCCGGGTCCAGGCCGAGACGTTCGCAGACGGAGGCTTCGATCGACGGATCGAGGTGCGCGAAGGTGCCGACCGCTCCCGACAGCTTGCCGACGCTGATCACCGCGCGGGCACGCCGCACCCGTTCGATGTTCCGCTGATTCTCCGCGTACCAGAGCGCGAGCTTCAGGCCGAGCGTCATCGGCTCCGCGTGCACGCCGTGCGTCCGGCCGATCATCGGCGTGTGGCGATGCTCGTCGGCCCTGGCCCGGATGGCGTCCCCGAGCTTCGCCAGGCCGTCGAGGATGAGGTCGCACGCCTCGCGCATCTGCAGCGCCTGCGCGGTGTCGATGACGTCCGAGGAGGTCAGGCCGAAGTG
>DAIUEK010000240.1:0-4049 GCA_036845165.1 Vicinamibacterales bacterium
GTGTAGAGCACCGCGCCCTTCGCGTCCTTGACCTCGATCGTCACCGGCGCGGACGGCTGGTCCTTGAACCAGTAGTAGAAGGTCGGCAGCGGCCCCCCCTGGCGGTACGCGTCCGCGGGCTTGAACAGCGTGGCCGCCGTCGACTCGAGTCCCACCTTGAGCTGCTGGACGACCTGTAGCGCGTCGAGAATCCAGAACGCGCGGCCTTCGGTCGCGACGATCAGGTTCCTGCGGTAGACCTTCAGGTCCATGATCGGCGTCACCGGCAGGTTCTGCTGGAAGCTCTGCCAGTGCGCCCCCTCGTCGAACGAGATGTACATCCCGTGTTCGGTGCCGGCGTAGAGCAGCCCCGGACGATCGGGATCCTCGCGGACGACGCGCGTGTAGGCGCCCATCGGGATCCCGTTGTTGCCGTCGGCGATGCGCTTCCAGGTCTTGCCGTAATCGTTCGTCAGGTAGACGTACGGCGTCACGTCGTTGAGCATGTAGCGATACGCCGTGACGATCGCGCGGCCGGCGTCTTTTTTCGACAGCTCGATGACGTTGATCGTGCTCCAGTCGGGGAGCCCCGTCGGCGTAATCTTCTGCCACGTCTTGCCGTTGTCACGCGAGAGGTGCAGCAGCCCGTCGTCACTCCCCGCCCAGAAGAGACCTGCCGTGACCGGCGACTCCTCGAACGCGAAGATCGTGTCGTAGACCTCGACGCCCGTGCTGTCGCGCGTGATGCCCTTGCCGCCCGAGTAGTCCTGCTTCGTCTTGTCGTTGCGCGTCAGGTCCGGGCTGATGACGTCCCACGTCTGCCCGCCGTCGCTCGTGCGGTGCACGAACTGCGAGGTCATGTAGACGACGTCCGGGTTGTGCGGCGACATGCGGATCGGGGCGTCCCACTGGAAGCGGTACTTCAGGTCCGCGGCGCGCTGCCCGGTTTCCTCGTCCGCGTAGACGCGCACGCTCTCGGAGAGTCCGCTGTACCGATCGGTCCGTGAAATCGTGCCGCCGTAGTTGCCGGCGTAGATGATGTTGGCGTTGCGCGGGTCGACGGCGATGTAGCCGCTCTCGCCGCCGCCGACCTGGTACGGCTCGGCGTTGCCCTGGCTGGGGACGGCGATGCTGCTGTTGTCCTGCTGCGACGCGTAGACCCAGTAGGGCCAGCGCGTGTCGGTCTCGATGCGATACAACTCGGCCGTCGGCTGGTTGCCCTGCGTGGACCACGTCCGTCCGCCGTCGGTCGACACGTTCGCGCCGCCGTCGTTCGAGTTGATCAGGATCTGGTTGTTCGTCGGATTGATCCAGACGTCGTGGTTGTCGCCGTGCGGCGGGTTCATCCCGGTCCAGGTCTTCCCGCCGTCGATCGACTTCAGCGCGCCGGTGTTGACCGCGTAGACGGTGTCGATCTGCTGCGGGTCCGCGTAGATGTGGGTGTAGTAGAACGCGCGCTGCAGGAGGGTGCGGGAGGCGTTCACGCGCGTCCAGGAGTCGCCGCCGTCTTCCGAGCGGTAGACGCCCCCCTGATCGCCGGCCGCCTCAATCAGGGCGTACACGCGCCTGGGATCGGCCTGCGAGATCGAGACTCCCGCCTTGCCGACCATCACCCCCTGCGGCAGGCCCTTGGCGAGCTTCTGCCAGGTGGCGCCGCCGTCGGTGGATCGAAACAGGCCGCCTTCCAGGCTGCCCGAATCGATCGTCCACGGCGTCCGCTGCGCGGTCCACATCGCGGCAAACAGCGTGTTCGGGTTCTTCGGGTCCATCGAGACGTCGATGGCGCCCGTCCGCTCGCTGACCTTCAGGGACTGCTCCCAGGTCTTGCCGCCGTCCTTCGTGCTGTAGACGCCGCGCTCCGGATTGGGGCCGAAGATGTTGCCGAGCGCCGCGACGTAGGCGACCTCAGGGTTCTGCGGATGGATGCGGATCCGGCCGATGAGGCCCGCCTTCTCGAGGCCGACGTGCGTCCACGTCTTCCCCGCGTCGTTCGACTTGTAGACGCCGTCGCCATTGGTGACGTTGCCGCGGGGATCCGCCGAACCGGTTCCCACGTAGATGACGTCCGGGTTCGAGAGCGACACGTCGATCGCGCCGATGGTGCCGACGCCGATCTGGCCGTCGGTGAGCGGCTCCCACCGTGCGCCGGAATCGGTGGTCCGCCACACGCCGCCGCCCGCGCCGCCCATGTAGAAGAGCGCCGGTTTGGACGGCACGCCGGTCACGGCGGTCACGCGCCCGCCGCGGCTGAACACGCTCAGCGGACGGTAGTACACCGTGCGATACAGCGAGGGATCGACGGTGATGATCGCTTCGTTGCGCGTCTGGCCTGCCCCGAGCGCCGTCGAGGGGCCTGCCCAGGGAGCAGTCGAGGGGCGCGCCGCGGTCAGCGGGAGCGCCGTGGCGGCGGCGAAGACGGCGCCGCCGACTGCGAGAAGAGCCGCCCGGGATCTGAGACCTGTCATCGATCACTCCTTAGGAGAAACGCACCCGCTGGTCTTGGGCCTTGGGCCTTTGGCTTTAGGTGGCCTTAGCCATGGCTAAAGCCCAAAGCCGCCTAAACCCTACAGCCTAAAGCCTACAGCCTACTGCGGACACGTCCCAGCCCGCGGCGTGTCCACCGCGGGCGCGGCAGTCACCGACATGAACTGCACCTTCGGCGGCATCGTTGGCGCGAGCGTGATGGCGGCGCGCACCCGCCCGCGCTCGCACGTCATCGTCCAGTCGCCGCGCAGCGCATTCTCGACGTGATCGAATCCGGACCCGGCCGTGCAGGCGCCGACCTGCGCACGAAGCGTCTCGATGGCCGCGCGCCGCCGATCCTTGCTCTGATCGAGGAACAGGTTCACGGCCGCCATCCGATCCGCCACCGCGTCGTCCCACTTCACGATCAGGCCGGCCACGTCATGGCGCGCCGACGTCAGCGCCGGCGACGGCTCGTTGACGCGCGGCTGGAGCGCGCCGGTCTTCGCCAGGATCTCGAGGGCGGTGTCCAAGGTGCGGGTCCAACCGGTGTACGTGAGGTTGCCGAACGCGATGATTCCGACGCCATAATCCGGCAGCCACCGCATCTGCGACCCGAATCCGGGCAGGCCGCCGCTATGGGTGACGACCAGCGGGAACTGGCAGGTCTGCGAGACGCGCAGGCCGAAGCCGTAGCCGCCCGAGTTCAACTGCAGGCTTGCCCCGCCGAAGCCGCTCTGTGGCGAAGGCGGAGCCTTCGACACAACGGCGGAGGCGGGACGCCACACCTGCTGCATCTCGCGCAGCGACGAGCGACGAATCGGGCCGGCCTCCGGTCCGTCCCGCGGAGGCCAGGCCGCCAGAAACACGCCGACATAGCGGCTCAAATCCGAGAGTGTCGTCAGCATGCCGCCCATGGAGCCGAACGCGCCATTCGAGAGCAACGGCTCGTTCTTCCACTGCGCGTCTTCCCATCGGTAGCCATGCGCGAGGCGATCCGCCGGGACGCGTGACGGCTCGAGCGTGGTGGACGTCATGCCCAGGGGCTTCAGCACGTTGTCGGTCACGTATGTCGTGTATGCGGCCGTCCTCGATCGCGGAAGCGTCCGACCCGCTTGTAGCGAACGAGCGGCGCGAGTGAGCCACGCGAGCGGAGCGGGGATCGCAGGGGTCCCCGCGAGCGAGCGTGCAGGGGGGCCCGGCGGGGCGAAGCCCCCCGGACTGAAAGAAGACGGATCCGACACGTTCGCGACGACCCGCCCGAGGATCGCGAAGCCGTAATTCGAATACTCGTAGGCGGTGCCCGGTGCATTCGAGAACGGGATGCCGCCCCGGATCATCGCGGACAGCTGCGCATCACTGTCGGCCAGCTGCTGGTCGCCCCACGGGTTGTCCTCTGGGAATCCTTCGGCGTGGGACAGCAGGTGCCGGATCGTGATCTTCGGCGAGTCGCTCGTCGGATACACGAGCGCTTTCATCTCGGGCACGTATTGCTCCGCCGGATCGTCCAGCGAGAGCCTGCCTTCATCGCGGAGCTTCAGAATGGCGATCGCCGTGAAGCTCTTGGTCATCGACGCGATGCGGAACACCGAATCGGGCGTGACTGG